>NZ_ASXX01000002.1:0-103196 GCF_001526505.1 Agrobacterium sp. D14 | reverse complement strand
GAGAACCTCTCCTCCGTCACGCCGGACTTGTGTGGACGTATTGTGGTTTACTTGATGCATAGGCCGGGATGCGCATCCCGGCCTATGCATCAAGTAAACCACAATACGTCCACACAAGTCCGGCGTGACGGAGGAGAGGTTCTCTTACCTGTTTGGCATTCGTCCAGCTCACCTTTTTGAAAACGCCCGCACCAGTTCCGCATCCTGCTGGAGATTGTCGAGCCATGTCGGGTCGAGTTTCGGCACGGAGGAGAACAGCAGTTTCGAATAGGGGTGGGAGGGCGATTTGATCGCTTCGGTTTCCAGATGCTCCACCTTCTGCCCGCCATACATCACGACGATTTCGTCGCAGATGGTTTCCACCACCGAAAGATCGTGGCTGATGAAGATATAGGAGAGGTTCAGCTCGCGCTGCAGTTCTCCGAGAAGATCGATGATCGCGGCCGCGACCACGGTATCGAGCGCCGAGGTGATTTCATCGCAGATGATGAGCGACGGTTCGGCGGCAAGTGCGCGGGCGAAATTGACGCGTTGCTTCTGCCCGCCGGAAAGGCCGGAGGGGTGGCGGTGACGCACCGAGCGCGGCAGCTTCACCATATCGAGAAGCTGATCGATCCGGGCGTCGCGCGCCTTGCCTTTCATGCCGTGATAGAAGGTCAGCGGCCGGCCGAGAATATCCTCGATGGGTTTCGACGGGTTGAGTGCGGTATCGGCATATTGGAACACGATCTGCATCCGGCGTAGCTGGTCGCCGGTTCGACGCCGTGCATCCGCATCCAGTTCCCGGCCTTCGAAGATGACATGGCCGCCGGCCGCCGGCAGAATGCCGGCAATGGCGCGCGCCAGAGTCGATTTTCCGCAACCGGATTCGCCGATGATGCCGAGATTGCGACCGGGATAGACCGAAAGGCTGACGCTATCCACCGCACGCACCAGCGGCATCTTGTCTTCGCCCTTCGTTCCGTAACCGGCAATCAGCTTTTCGATATCCAGCAGCGGCGTTGCCTGCTCCTGTTTGGCGGGTGTGATGACACGCGCCTTGTCATGAAAGGCCGTCAGCAGTTCCTTCGTGTAGGGATGCTGGGCATTTTCGAGGATATCCGTGGTCGTGCCGGTTTCCTGAACCTCGCCGCCTTTCAACACAACGATCCGGTCGGCGATCTGGGCGACGACGGCGAGATCGTGCGAAACATAAACGCCGCCGATGCCGTTCTTGCGCATTGCCGATTTGAAGGCGCGCAGAACCTCTATCTGGGTCGTGACGTCGAGCGCGGTGGTGGGCTCGTCGAAGATCACCAGCTTCGGGTTGCCGATCAGCGCCATTGCGGCGGAGAGGCGCTGAAGCTGGCCGCCGGACACCTGATGCGGGTAACGTTCGCCGATGGTCTCGGGATTGGGCAACGACAACGCCTTGAAAAGTTCCACCGCGCGTGTGCGTGCTTCCTGCGGCGGCATCAGATGGTGGATGCGGGTGACTTCGATGACCTGATCGATGATTTTCTGCGCTGGGTTGAAGGCGGCGGCGGCGCTTTGCGGCACATAGGCCACTTTTGTGCCGCGGACTTTGGCGCGTTCGGCCTCGGAAAGCTGCACCATGTCCTGGCCCGCCACCTTGACGCTGCCGCCGGAAATGCGGCAGCCCAGCCGGGCATAGCCCATCAGGGTCAGCGCGATGGTGGTCTTGCCGGAACCGCTTTCGCCGATCAGCGCGACGATTTCGCCATCGGCGATGTCGATGTCCACGCCCTTGATGATGTCGATACGGCGACCGGAATCGGTGGTAGCCTCGACTTTCAGTCCACGGATTTCAACGAGATTGCTCATTATTCGCTCCTGTCGCGGATTTTCTGCGGCAGATTGTCGATCAGCAGGTTGACGCTGATCGTCAGGCTGGCAATGGCCAGCGACGGGAAGATGACGGCGGGGGCCGCAAACGGCAGGCCGCCGATGTTCTCACGCACCAGCGCGCCCCAGTCCGCATTCGGCGGTTGCAGGCCGAGGCCGAGGAAGGAAAGGCCCGACAGAAGCAGCACGATGAACACGAAGCGCACGCCAAGATCGGCCAGTACGGGCCGAACGATGTTCGGCAGGATTTCAGAGCCGATGAGGTAGAACAGGCTTTCGCCGCGCACCCGGGCGACGGTGACGAAATCCATGGTGTTGACATTGACGGCGAGCGCCCGGGCGAAACGATAGGCGCCCGGAGTATAGATGACCGAGAGCGTGATGATCAGCACCGGAATGGAAGAGCCGACGGCTGCCACGACCACGAGGCCGAAAAGCTTGCTCGGAATGGAGTTCACCGCATCGAGAAACCGGCTCAGCGCCGCATCGAACCAGCCGCCGATGACGGCGGCGCACATGCCGAGCACGACGCCGGAGGTGCAGGCAATGGTGACGGCGGCGAGCGATATGCCGACCGTGAAACGCGCGCCCATGAGAATGCGGGAAAACACGTCGCGGCCGAGATAATCGGAACCGAGCCAGAGATCGGAGGTCATCGGCCCGAAATAATCGAGATCGACGATTTCACCGACCGGATGCGGAATGAGATAGGGCGCGAAGATTGCGACCATGGCCCAGAAAAAAATGACGAGAAAGCCGAAAACGCCGACTGCGTTGATCTTGTAACCCAAACGCGAGGTCCCCGAAGTTGTTTTGATATTGTCGGCCATCAGCGCAGCCTCGGATTGGACATGATGGCGATGATATCCGCCGTCGTGATGAGGAGGAGATAACCGACGCAGAAGATCATCGCGCAGCTCTGGATCAGCGGCAGGTCGCGGGTTGCGACGCCATCGACCATCAGCTTGGCGATGCCGGGATAATTGAAGATCGTCTCGACGATGATGACGCCGCCGACGAGATAGGAAAGCGACAGCGCCACCGCATTGACGATGGGACCGAGCGCATTGGGAAGCGCATGGCGAAGCACGATGCGCATGCGCGGCGCGCCCTTCAAAAGCGCCATTTCCACATAGGGCGTATCCAGCGTCTCGATGACGGCGGCGCGGCTCATGCGGATCATCTGTGCGGAAACGACGAAGGTCAGCGTGATGACCGGCATGGCATAGACCCGCAGAACATCGAAAAGCGTGTGAACCTCGCTGACCAGCGACAGCGCCGGAAGCCATTTCAGATAGACGGCGAAAAGCAGCACGGCGAGTGTGGCGATCATGAATTCCGGCACCGAGATGACGCCGATGGTCAGCACGGTGACGGCCCGGTCATAAAGCGTTCCGCGCAACATGGCGGAGCTGATGCCGAGGGTCAGCGCCAGCGGCACGGCGATGATGGTGGTAATGCCGGCAAGCTTCATGGAGTTGACAAAGCGCGGACCGATAAGATCGGCAATCGCCATGTTGTTGGCGTAGGATGTGCCGAGTTCGCCCTGCAGCAGGCCGAGAAGCCAGCGGACGAAACGCAGGAGGGCAGGGTCGTCGAGATGCATGGCGGTGCGCAGGCCGGCCACGGCCTCCGGCGTCGCCGCCTGGCCAAGAAGGATCGTCGCCGTGTCGCCGGGCAGCAGGCTGGTAGCGGAAAAGACGATAAACGACACGATAAGCAGCGTCGTCAGCATGACGACCAGCCGCCTGGCGATAAGGGATAATATCCGGCTGTTCATTCACATGCTCCTGCGACGTGCCTGATTGTGGAGGCTTTCCGCAACGACGGAAAGGCTGCCGGGCGCATTTTCGCGCCCGGCTCCATGGTCTATCAGGCTTCGAGCCAGACGTATTCCGCAAAGGCATAACCCATCATGCCGCCGAGCGGATTGGCTTCCAGCCCCTTCAGCTTGGAGGTGATGGCGTCGACGTTCGAAATATAGGCGGGAATGATGGTGCCGGCTTCGTCGGCGATCATCGTTTCCAGTTCGAAGTAGATCTGCTTGCGCTTGTCCATATCGAGCATGCCGCGTGCTTCGAGCATCAGCTTGTCGAATTTCGGCGACTTGTACTGGCTTTCGTTCCACGGTGCGTCGGAAGCGTAGAGCAGGGAGAACAGGATATCCGGTGTCGGGCGCGGGTTGATGTTGCCGAAATGGACCGGCGCCTTCAGCCAGTAATTGCTCCAGTAGCCGTCCGAAGGCACGCGCTGCACATCCAGCTTGACGCCGATTTCGGCGGCGGAAGCCTGGATGATCATCGCCATGTCGACCGACGAGCTTGCCGCATCCGATGCGATGACCGGAATGGACTGGCCGATGAGGCCGGCTTTTTCAAAGTGGAACTTCGCCTTGTCCGGATCGAAGGCTTTCGGCTTCAGGTCCGGATTGTGGTAGGGGTTCATCGGCGGAACCGGCTGGTCGTTGCCGACTTCACCGAGGCCGCGCAGCGCCGCCTTGACGATCTGCTCGCGATTGACGATCGACTTCATGCCGGCGATGAAATCGGCATTGTTGCCTGGCGCCTGGTCGAGACGCATGTTGAGGTTGGTGTAGTTTCCGGATGTCGTCTTGGAAAGAACGACACCGTCCTGCTTGTCGAGCAGGCGCAGCGCACGCGGGTTGATGGAGGCCGCGAGCTGGATGTCGCCGGAAAGAAGCGCGTTCACGCGGGCATTGTCGTCCGAGATCGCGAAGAACTCGAAGCTGTCCACATGCGGCCCGCCCGATTTCCAGTAATTGGTATTCTTGGCCATGATCGAGCGCACGCCCGGCTCGAATTTTTCGATCTTGAAGGCGCCCGTGCCGTTGCCCTTGGAAAAATCGGTCGTGCCATCGGCGACGATCATGAAATGGTGCATGGCAAGGATCGTCGGCAGGTCGGCATTGGCGCTGGCCAGCGTGATTTCGACGGTGCTCTTGTCGACAGCCTTGAAGCCGGTCATCTGGGCGGCGATCTTGGCGACCTTGGAGCCGACTGCCGGATCGAGATGGCGCTTCAGCGAATAGACCACGTCATCAGCGGTCAGCGACTGCCGTCATGGAAGGTGACGCCGGAACGCAGCTTCACGGTCCAGGTCTTGGCGTCCTTGGATTCGATCGACTCGGCCAGCTCCATCTGTGGCGTGCCCGAAGCATCGAGGAAGCTCAGGCGGTTATAGAGCGCGCAGCAACGGACGTAGTCCGTCGACAGCGAAGCCTTCGCCGGATCGAGCGTATCGGCGGTGGAGGAGGACCAGCCGGCAGCTTTCAGCGTGCCGCCGGATACCGGCGTTGCGGCCACGGCGCCAGAGGCGCGGCCGAGGATGGCCGAACCGGCGGAAAGGGCGACGCCGCCCGCCAGCAGCATGTGAAGCAGCTCACGCCGCGTTGCGCCGCGCCGGATCGCCTGTTCAACGGCGGCATCGTCGGAGCGGGTCCAGTTTGTAATCCTGTCACTCATGGTCTTCCCCTTTTGTATGATTTGTTGAAATGCGTCTGAAGAAATTTCCGGCTGCCGCATCCCAGTTCGCGGCACGCCATTGGCGGGGCGGCTCAGCCGCCCGTCTGTTTCACTGCTTCGGCAAGGCCGGCCATGGAGGTGAAGTGGTAGTCCGGCTCGGTAAAGTTTTCCGGCTCGATCGTACCGCCATATCCCTTCTGGGCGTGGCGACGCTCGATCCAGCAATTGGTCATGCCCAGTTTCCGGGAAATGCCGATATCGTGGTACTGGCTTTGCGCGACGTGCAGAATGTCGTCCTTCGATGCGCCTTCGCTTTCCACAAAGGCAAAAACCTTTTCGAAAAAGGCGGGATCGGGTTTTTCGGTGCCAGTGTCATCCGCGGTGAAAGCGGCATGAAAGGGATTGCCGAGTTCCTTCGAGAAATATTCGAAGGCCCAGCGCTGGGCGTTGGTCATGGCGATGAGGCGATGCGTCTTGGCAAGCTCGGCCATGGCGGCGCGGCTGTCTTCAAAGCCTTTCCAGCTTTTTGCCGCATCGCGCAGGCGTTCACCGAATGCGCGTTCCGCCGGCAGGCCGAGTTCGGGAGCGATAATCAGGTATACGCGGACGAGGTCATCCGGAAACAGGTCGGTCGCGTCGGAATAACGGGCCGCGCGGTAAAGCGCGAGCGCCTTTTCACCATCGACCTCCACGCCGTTTTCCGCGCCGATTGCGGCCAGCGTCGATTTCAGGCCGCCTTCGAAATCGATGAGGGTCCCCACCACGTCGAAGCTCATATATTTGAAGTCGCTCAGTTTTTTGGGCAATGTCGGTCTCCGCTTTGCCGCCTCGGCCTCTTGGGGAGCCTGCGGCAGATTATTCTGTTCCCGGACGGGATCCTTGCCCCGTTCCCATTTGCGATTACGCCCTTTTTTATGGCGTTTAGTGCCGTTTGCATTAATAGTTTGGCACTTTCGGCACGCCGGATTCGCCGAAATGGATCGGCTCTTCGGCAGAATATTGCGAATATGCGGTGCATTGCGACATTTCGAGAGGGTGCCGCAACGCCACCCGGCTATCGCCTCAGGCCATGGCGGCCCGTACCGCGGGGTCTTCGAGCGTCTGGTCGAGGGTCTTCAGCGTCCGCTCGATGATGGCGTCGATCTCGCTGTCGGCGCAGCAGAGCGGCGGCGCGTAACCCAGAATACCGTTCGCAAAGGCGCGCACGATCAGGCCGTTTTCCCAGGCGCGGTCGAAAACCTTGCGTGCGGGGGCCGCAGCGGCCGGCAGCGGGGTCTTTTTGTCCTTGTCGGTCACGAGTTCGACGGCGGCGAGCATGCCGCGCCCGCGGACATCGCCGACCAGCGGATGGCTTCTCAGGCTCTCAAGCCCCGCCATCAGCCTTTCACCGGCGCGGCGGCCGTTTTCCAGCAGCCCGCCCTCGTAAAGTTTCAGCACTTCGAGACCGACGGCGGCGCTGACGGGATGGGCGGAATAGGTATAGCCATGCCCAATTGCGGCCTCGCCTGCGAAGTCGGCTATTGTATCATAGACGTGGTCCGCCATGAAGACGGCGCCCATCGGCACGTAGCCGGAGGTGAGGCCCTTGGCGGTGGTGATGAAGTCCGGCACGATGTCCTCGTCGGCACAGGCAAACAGCGGCCCCGTGCGGCCAAAGCCGGTAATGACTTCGTCGGCGACGAAAAGGATGCCATAGGAACGGCAGAGGTCGCGCATGGCCTTGACCCAGCCGGGAGGCGGCACGAGAACCCCGCCGGAACCCTGGATCGGCTCCGCATAGAAGGCGGCGACGCGGTCCGGACCGATCGTCTCGATCTTGTCCTTCAGGATTTGCAGGGAGGATGCGATGATGGCGGCCGGGTCGCTTCCCACCGGGTTACGGTAGGCGTAATGCGACGGGATTTTGTGCTGCCAGTCGTAAGGCACGCCGAAACCGGCATGGAAAGCGGGCAGGGCGGTGAGGCCCGAACCGGCGGTGGTGGAGCCGTGATAACCCTGTTCGATGGAAATGAACTGGTCGCGCTGTGGCTGGCCCTTGGCATGCCAGTAATAGCGGATGAACCGAATGGTGCTGTCCACCGCATCGGAGCCGCCAAGCGTGAAATAGACGTGGTTGAGATCGCCCGGTGCGCGGTCGGCAAGTTCCGAGGCCAGCCGAATGGCCGGTTCGCTGCCAATGTCGAAATAGGCCGTCGCATAGGGCAATTCCCGCATCTGCTTTGCCGCCGCCTCGACGATGCTGTCATGGCCGTAACCGGCATTGACGCACCACAGGCCGGCAAAACCATCGATGAGCTGATGGCCGGTAATATCGGTGACGGTTGCGCCGCGTGCCGATTGCAGTACCCGCACGCCCAGCTTCTCATGGCCGCGGAAGGAAGAGACAGGGTGCACCAGATGGGCGCGATCCAGTTCGATGAGTGAATTGCTTAACATGGGTCTCTCCCGATTCAGCCCAGCGCCTGGCTGGTCAATGCGAATGTTTTCAGTTTTTTGTCAGCGGGGATTTCGGTTTTCGACCGGCGCATGGCGATGCCGCCGCCGACATGGCCAAGACCGCGTTCGGCAAGCCAGGGGGCCAGGCCCGTGTCGGCCGTGGTGTCCACACGAAGGAATGCGCCGGGACGTTCATAAAACACGAATGCGATCAGTTCTTTCGCGATTTCAGCATTTTCCGCGACGACCGGGCCGATGACTTCGCCGCGCCCGAAGGCGCGAAGTGCTGCAAAGCCCTTGATGACGCCCTGTTCCTGCACGAGTGCGAAACGCGCCCTTTCGGCAAGTGCTGCAAAGAGGGCCGTGCGATCCGCACCGAAAGCCTGCGCATCGAGCGCGGCGAGTTCGGCCGGATCAATGGTTTCCGCCCAGGTGACACCTTCCGGCCTGTCGGTCGCGGCCGGAATGCCCTGATGCTGGAGCACCTCGCCGCAGGCGGCGAAGCCCAGCTTTTCATAAAGGGGCAGGCCGTCGGCCGTGGCTACAAGACGGCACTCGCGATTTTCTGCTGCGTCCATTGCAGCGCCCATCAACTGGCGTCCAAGGCCGCGGCCGCGCATGCTCTCGTCCACGATCACCATATTGACGGTGGCGCAGGTGTCTCCGAGAATCGTCGCCATGGCGGTTCCGACGACGCGCCCGTTTTCCAGCGCGACGAAACCCTTGCTCAGGGAAAGGACCAGCGCCCAGTCTTCTTTCCGGTGCGGCCAGCCGGCCTGGCGGGAAAGTTCAACGGCCGCGTCGAGGTGGTCCGGTTGAAACGTTTGGATATCGATCAGGCTCGCCTGCATGCCGGAACTCCGTTTTTCTGCTTATTCATTGATAGACCGATGCCGAAAGAAGATTGTCCCGACAAATGGGAAGGTTCGATATGTTTCGCTGTTGCTTTTATCCGCCGCCGCATCTTATGCCGCATCTTGTCCGCACCTGGCTGTAAACCGGGGACCGGCGGCGGCTTCCGGTTTGCCTCGACGCAACTCTCTGCCAAACTGGCGGCTGCATACGCAACAATCTGCTTCCGCGAATGGCAATTGCGGTGCGTCGACCGGGCAAAGGCTTTCTATGATCAATTCATTCCGGCACGGCCGATCCCCAAGCAAGGATGACGACGACATGACCATCTTCCGCCCGAAATACATCTCCTTCGATTGCTACGGCACGCTGATCAATTTCCAGATGGCAGAGGCCGCCCGCGATCTTTATGGCGATCGTCTCGATGAAGCGCAGATGCAGCAGTTCATCAAGAATTTTGCGGCCTATCGTCTGGATGAGATCATGGGCGACTGGAAGCCCTACGCCCAGGTGGTTCACAATTCGCTTTCGCGCAGCTGCAAGCGCAATGGCGTGGCCTTCAAGGATGAAGATGCCACCTTCGTTTACGAGCACGTTCCGACCTGGGGCCCGCATGCCGATGTTCCGGCCGGGCTTGCCAAGGTTGCGAAGGAAATTCCCCTCGTCATCCTGTCCAACGCCATGAATTCGCAGATCATGTCGAATGTCGAAAAGCTCGGTGCGCCCTTCCACGCTGTCTATACGGCTGAGCAGGCACAGGCCTACAAGCCGCGCTTCAAGGCTTTCGAATATATGTTCGACATGCTGGGCTGCGGTCCGGAAGACATGCTGCATGTTTCCTCCTCGTTCCGTTACGATCTGATGTCGGCCCATGATCTCGGCATCAAGAACAAGGTCTGGGTCAATCGTGGTCACGAGCCCGCCAATCCCTATTACGGTTATGTCGAAATCGCCGATATTTCCGGCCTGGCAGGCGTGGTTGGATTGTAAGGAAAGGTCGGGACCATGAAGTTCGTCTCCTATTGGCACGATACCGCGCCGCAATTTTCAGGTGCCGCGCAAGGTCCCGTCGAAGGTCATTACGATGTCGCCGTCATCGGTGGAGGTTTCACCGGTCTCGGGGCCGCGCGCCAGCTGGCCAAGGCCGGCGCGCGGGTGGTCGTTCTTGAAGGGGAGCGGGTCGGCTGGGGCGCCTCCGGCCGCAATGGCGGGCATCTCAACAATGGTCTCGCCCATTCCTATCTCTCCGCCAAGGCCGAGCTTGGCAAGGAGCGCGCGATCGCCCTCTACAGGGCGCTCGATTCCTCCATCGATACGCTGGAGGCGCTGATCGCTGAGGAAGGCATCGATTGCAACTTCCGCCGCTCGGGCAAGCTGAAGCTTGCCTCCAAGCCGCAGCATTTCGAAGGTCTGGCGAAGAATTTCGAGGCGCTGCATGCCGAGGTCGATCCCGACACGGCGCTTCTTTCCGCAGCCGATCTCAAGTCGGAGATCGGTTCGCCCTTTTATGGCGCCATGCTTTCGAAGAAGAGCGCGATGATGCATATGGGTCGCTATGTGGCCGGCCTTGCCGAAGCCGCCAGCCGTCATGGCGCGGTGATCTTCGAAAATGCGGCGGTGACGAAGCACATCCAGAACGGCAGGACCCATGAACTGGAAACCTCGCGCGGCAAGGTGACGGCCGACAATGTTCTGGTGGCGACCGGCGCTTACACGCCGTCCGGCTTCGGTTATTTCCGTCGCCGCATCATCGCCGTCGGCAGTTTCATCATCGCCACGCGGCCGCTGACGGATGCCGAGGTTCAGGCCTCGGTTCCGGGCAACCGCACCTATGTCAACTCGATGAATATCGGCAATTATTTCCGGCTCGCGCCGGATAACCGGTTGATCTTCGGCGGCCGTGCGCGCTTTTCCGCCACGTCGGACCAGCGTTCGGATGCCAAAAGCGGTGCGATCCTGACGGAAAGCCTGCATCGCATCTTCCCGCAGCTTTCGCATGTGCCGATCGATTATTGCTGGGGCGGTCTGGTGGACATGACCAAGGATCGTTATCCGCGCGCCGGTTTCCACGACGGCGTCTGGTACGCCATGGGCTATTCCGGCCACGGTGCGCAGCTTTCCACCCATCTCGGCATGATCATGGCTGACGCCATTCTCGGACGGCCGGATAACAACCCGCTGAAGGGACTGGAATGGCCGGCGGTGCCGGGCCATTTCGGCAAGCCGTGGTTCCTGCCGGTCGTGGGCCTCTATTACAAGATGCTGGACAAGATTCAGTAGAGTGCGGTCGCTTTCCTGTCGCTCAGGCTTCTTACGAACCATCCTCCACATTCGACGTCATCCTCGGGCTTATCCCGAGGATCTGTCCACCTATCGCAAAATCAATCGGTAGCAGATGCTCGGGACAGGCCCGAGCATGACGGAGGAGAGGTTTGTGGGCGTTCCATCAATCTAACAGCAGCTGTCCGGCCGTTTTATTGCCTCCACACAAAAAGAAGGGCCGCAGAGCGGCCCTTTAGGCGGGGAGAAGGAAGCGGGCTCAGGAAAGCCCGCCAATATGAAACGTCTTGATTTCCAGATATTCCTCGATGCCGACCTGTGCGCCCTCACGGCCGAGGCCGGATTGTTTGACGCCGCCGAAGGGTGCGACTTCGGTGGAGATTGCGCCGGTGTTGAGGCCGACCATGCCGAATTCCAGCGCCTCGCCCACGCGCCAGGCGCGTTTCAGGCTTTCGGTATAGAAATAGGCGGCGAGGCCGAAGGGCGTGCCGTTGGCGATGGCGATGGCTTCTTCTTCCGTCTCGAAACGGAAGAGCGGTGCCACCGGTCCGAAGGTTTCTTCGCTTGCCAGCCGCATCCCGGTCGTGGCGCCGGTCAGCACCACGGGGGCGGTATATTGCGGACCTTCCGGCAGATCATGTGGTTTGGTAATGACCTTCGCGCCCTTGGAAACGGCGTCATCGATATGGGCGCGGATCTTGGCGATGGCCGGTTCGTTGATCATCGGGCCGATGGAAACGCCTGCCTCGGTTCCGGGTCCGACCCGCATGGCATCGACGCGATCCGCCAGTTTTTTCGCAAACGCGTCATAGACGCTCGACTGCACGAGAATACGGTTGGCGCAGACGCAGGTCTGGCCGCCATTGCGGAATTTCGAAACCAGCGCGCCTTCGATGGCGAGATCGAGATCGGCATCATCGAACACGATGAAGGGCGCATTGCCGCCCAGTTCCAGCGACAGCCGCTTGACGCTGTCGGCAGCACCGCGCATCAAAAGCGAGCCGACACGGGTGGAGCCGGTGAAGGAAATTTTCCGAACCGTCTCGTTGGCCATGATTTCGTTGCCGATTTCCGTAGGCATGCCGGTGACGATGTTGATGACGCCGGCGGGAATGCCGGCCCGTTCGGCAAGCACGCCGAGCGCCAGCGCCGAATAGGGCGTGAATTCCGAAGGCTTGATGACCACGGTGCAGCCGGCCGCAAGTGCGGGCGCGACCTTGCGGGTGATCATGGCGTTAGGAAAGTTCCACGGCGTGATGATGCCGCAGACACCGACCGGTTCTTTCAGCACCACGATACGCCGGTCCGGCGTCGGTGAAGGAATGGTGCTGCCGCCGATACGACGAGCCTCTTCCGCGAACCATTTGACGAAGGATGCGCCATAGCGGATTTCGCCCTTTGCCTCATCCAGCGGCTTACCCTGTTCGGTGGTCAGGATCAGGCCGAGATCGTCGACATTGTCGATCATCAGCGCGAACCATTTTTCCAGAAGCGCTGCGCGCTCCGCGTGGGTTTTCTTTTTCCACGGGCCGAAGGCGGCATTGGCGGCTTCGATTGCCGCGCGGGTTTCCCCGCCGTCCATATCCGGCACGGTGCCGATTACCGTCTGCGTCGCCGGGTCGATGACATCGACCGCCTTGCCCGATGCCGCCGCTTTCCATGCGCCGCCGATCAAGCCCGTCTGGCGAAAGAGTTCCTTGTCCTTCAAGCCCTGCATCATAATTCTCCGAAATCAGTCGAGCGCCGCAAGAACTGCGGCGGTGATGGCGTCTGTCTTGTCCTTGCCCGGCACCGTGCCGATACCTCGGCCGGTCGCCGTTTCCAGCGCCGTCATGATACGCACAGCCGCGTCTTTTTCGCCGAGATGCTCGAGCATCATCGCGCCGGACCAGATGGCGGCGATGGGGTTGGCGATGCCGAGATGGGCGATATCCGGAGCCGAACCGTGCACCGGCTCGAACATGGAGGGCGCGCTGCGGTCAGGATTGATATTGGCGGAGGCGGCAAAACCGAGGCCGCCCTGAATGGCTGCGCCGAGGTCGGTCAGAATATCGCCGAAGAGGTTGGAGGCGACGACGACATCGAGGCTTTCCGGGGCCATAACCATGCGGGCCGCCATGGCGTCGATGTGGTAGCTGGAAACCTCGACGTCGGGATATTCGGCAGCGAGCTTGTGGGTCACCTCGTCCCAGAACACCATCGAATATTTCTGGGCATTGGACTTGGTGATGGAGGCAAGCTTGCCGCGACGCTTCTGCGCCTGCTCGAAGCCGAAGCGCAGGATGCGCTCCACGCCCTTGCGGGTGAAGATCGAGGTTTCGACGGCAACTTCATCGTCGGTGCCCTGGTGCACGCGGCCGCCAGCGCCGGAATATTCGCCCTCGGTATTTTCGCGGATGCAGAGAATGTCGAAGCCATCGGCCTTCAAAGGCCCCTGCACACCGGGCAGAAGCCGGTGCGGGCGGATATTGGCATATTGCACGAAGGCCTTGCGGATCGGCAGCAGCAGGCCGTGCAGCGAGACAGAGTCCGGCACTTCCGCCGGCCAGCCGACGGCGCCAAGCAGAATGGCGTCGAAACCGCGCAGGGTCTCGATGCCGTCCTTCGGCATCATCGCGCCGGTTTCCTTGTAGAAGGCGCAGGACCAGGGGAATTCCGTTCCTTCAAGCGCAAAACCGGAGGTTTTGGCAGCGGCGTTGAGCACCTGCCATGCGGCGTCCGTCACGCTTTTGCCGATGCCGTCTCCGGGAATGAGTGCGATGCGATGCGTTTTCAAGACATTACCCCTGTTACAGTCCGATAAGGACGCTTTTGCTCTTGCGGTTGGCGAGATAGGCCTCGCGTCCGAGATCCTTGCCGATGCCGGAGCGTTTGTAACCGCCGGTCGGCAATATGTGGTCGCGCGAGCGCCCATAACGGTTGACCCAGATCGTGCCCGCCTGAATGGCGCGGGACAGGCGCATGACGCGCGAGACGTCACGGCTGAAAAGACCCGCCGCCAGACCGTAGGTCGGATGGTCGGAAAGCGCCAGAGCCTCTTCTTCCGTGCGGAAGGTCTGCAGCGTCAGCACAGGGCCGAAGATTTCCTCGGTGACGGCAGGAGAGGTCTGGTCGACATTGGCGATCAGCGTCGGCTGGTAGAAATAGCCGGGGCCATCCATCACTGCGCCGCCGGTCAAGCATTCGCCGCCATGGGCGACCGCCGCCTGCACGATGCCGTCGATGCGCTTGCGCTGCACCTCGGAGATGATCGGCGAATATTGCGTCGTCTCGTCCCAGGTCGGGCCGGGCTTCACTGCCTTCATGCGGGCAATGATGGCAGTGGAAAGGGCATCCGCCGCACTTTCCTCGACGATGATGCGCGAGCCTGCCACACAGGCCTGCCCGGCATTGGAGAGGATATTGCCGGCGATGGCCGCTGCCGCCTTCTCGATATCGGCATCGGCGAAGACCAGTTGCGGGCTCTTGCCGCCGAGTTCCAGCGTCATCGGCTTGATGCCGGTGCGGGCAATGTTGGCCATGATGGCGGCGCCCGCGGCGGTGGAGCCGGTGAAGCTGACCTTCGAAATTTCGGGATGGCCGGTGATGGCATTGCCGGTCACGGGCCCGTCGCCCAGCACGATGTTGATGAGACCTGCCGGCAATCCGGCCTTGATCGCCAGCTGCGCCATGAAGATGCTGGAGAAGGGCGTCATTTCCGATGGTTTCAACACCACGGCATTGCCTGCCGCGAGCGCCGGGCCGAGCTTCCAGCCGGCCATGGAGACGGGGAAATTCCACGGCGTGATGGCGCCGACGACGCCATAGGGTTCGGTCATGATCATGCCGAGGCTTGCATCGTCTGTCGGCACCAGATCGCCGCCTTCCTTGTCCGCGAATTCGGCGAAGAAACGGATCTGTTCGGCGGTGACGGCGATATCGCCGGCGATCAGCTGGCCTACCGGTCGGGTCGAAGAGAGTGCCTCGATTTTCGCCAGCGTCTCGGCTTCCTGTTCGATCAGGTCGGCCCAGCGCTGCAAGACCTTTGTGCGCTCGCGCGGGCGCACGCCGCCCCAGTTGCTGCTCTTCAACGCGGCCTTGGCAGTCTGTACTGCCTCATCGACCAGCGCTGCATCCGCCTTGGGGCAACCGGCATATTCTATGCCGTCCGAAGGGCGGTGCATGTCGATGCCGTTTGCCGCCGGAACCAGCCGGTCGCCGATAAAGTGGCCGATCGGCAGGGATAAGCTGTCTGGATCGAAGCTGAGCGTCATGTGGAATCCTCTTTGGATATGCCCCAACGCTAATCCCTGATGGCAAGCAGCATCGACCGACTGCGGCGCGGGCGGTGAATGAAAATCCTGTTTTGCCACCGGCAGACAGCGCAATCTTCGGCGGCCGGTATATGCCGCAGGTCAAACGCCGTAGCGGGCGCTTATACGGTCGAAAATCTCGGCCATCCGCTCGCCAAGGGGGCGGGGGTCATCGCCCTCGTTTTCCACCGCTTCAAACACCCGGTGTTTCAGGAAAAAGCGCCATCCCACGGGCGATTTTTGCAGGAATTGTGTCAGGAGATCATAACGTTCCCGGGTCCAGACCGCCTCGAAGGCGAGCCGCTCCGGTCCGTAGCTGATGATATCGTCCGTCTTCCGGCGCGGCGCGGCGCGCAGGGCAGCCGTCGCCTCTTCGTCGATATCATCACCGTTGAGCGCCACCCCATAGTGTCTTGCAGCATTTTCTGCCGAGACCGCACCACGCCGCACATCGCGCAGCACGGCCTGCTGCGGGCGGGTGAAGGGGTCGCCGTAACCGCCGGCTCCCGGTCCTATGACGCGAATGACATCGCCCGGACCGCAATGGACGATATCGGTATTGCCGAGCGAGATTTCGCCCTCGGTATCGGGATTGCGGAGGAAGCGGGAAATCAACCCCGGACCTGCCCCGTTGACACCCCAGCTCGCCATCACCGAACGGTTGCGGTTGCGGGCCGTGACCACCGTTTCCGGGGAGGATATTTCAAACTCCATGGCAGCCGAAAGCCCGCCGCGAAAACGGCCCGCCCCGCCGGTGTCGCGTTGCAGCCCATAACGGCGGAAAAGGATCGGTACTTCCGCTTCGCTGATTTCAATCGGCGTATTGCGCAGAAAACCGGTGGCGCCGCCCGCGCCGTCGCTGCCGTCGCAGAAGGGCGTGCCGCCGCCGCCGCCGCCAACCGGGCCTATGGAGGCCATGACCGGGCGGCCGTTCCTGTCGCTGGTCTTGATGTTCATGATGGCGTTTCCGCCGGGTGAGGCGGCGGGAATAAGCTCCGGCAGGGCCTTTGCAAAAGCACCGATGGTGACGATCTGGGTCATGGCGCAGGTCAGCGAACGCATGCCGACGGCGGCCGGGCGCTGGCAATTGACGATCGTGCCTTCCGGCAGCACGGCCCGCGCCGGGCGCAGGGTGCCGGCATTCAGGAGCAGGCTGTTGTCGAGCGTATAAAGCACATAGGTCAGTCCGACCATGACGAGTGAATGCCGCTCGCGGCCGCCGGTCGGCATGTTCAGCGACGAGCCGAGCTGCGGGTCGCTGCCGGTATAATCGAGGACGGCTTCGCCGCCTCGGATTTTCAGCGTCAGCGCCACGCGGCATGGCCGGCCGCCGACGGAATCCTCATCGGCATAATCGGCAAAGAAATAGTCGCCATCGGGCACCCGGGTGAGGATTTGCCGGGTCTGCTCTTCCGCATAATCGAAAATCTGGCGCACACCGTCCAGAAAATCGTCAAAGCCGAAGCGGGCGATGATCTCCTGCATCTTGCGTTCGCCGATATTGACGGAGGCGATCTGGGCGTGGAGGTCGCCGATATTCTGCTCCGGCATGCGGACATTGGCCTTCATCATGTCGATGATGAAGGTATCGAGCCTGCCTTTGCGCACGAGCTTGACCGGCGGAATGCGCAGGCCTTCCTGCTCGATTTCGGAAAGCGAGCGGGACAATGAGGCGGGAACCGCGCCGCCGACATCGGTATTGTGGATGTGCCCAACCACGAAACAGGCAATTTTGCCCTCATGGAAGACCGGTTTCCAGATGTGGATGTCCGGCGAGTGAGTGGCGACGAAACCGCTATAGGGATCGTTGGTGATGCAGATATCGCCCTCTTCATATTCCTCGAACATGGAAAGCAGCGGCGCGTAATCGATGCCGCTATACCAGGGCGCGCCGAATTGCCGGGGATTGGCGAAGGCCAGCCCCTCGCGCGTCACCACCTGGCAGGAAAAATCCTCGGTTTCCTTGACGAAGGCGGAATGAGCTGTGCGCATCAGCGTAAAGGCCATGGCATCGGCGGCGGCCGAGCAGAAATTGGCGAGCACCTTGAGATTGCGGCGATCGATGGTCATGGGTCAAAACTCCCGCTTGGTAATGACGAGATTGCCGAAACGATCGACATGGACCGAAAAGCCGGGCGGCACCACGGTGGTGGTATCGTCCTGAAGGACGATGGCGGGGCCGTCGAAATCGTGACCGGTTGCCAGATCGTCACGGTGATAGATCGCTATGTCGTGTTCCATGCCGCCAAACCAGCCTTTCGTGTGAAAGCGCGGTGTTGCGGGACCGGCGGCAATGCCTGTCTCGCGAAGCGGCGGCTTCGGCGTTTTCCCGGAGACGACAAGCCTGAGATTGACCATCTGCACCGCCGCCCGCTCATCGGAATGACCGTAGAGGCGGGCATGTTCCTCATGGAAAGCCCTGTTGATCGCGCTGGCGTCGCCGCTGTCCAGCCATTCCGGCTGGAGCGTGGTTTCGATTTCGTAGGATTGGCCGCGATAGCGCATGTCGGCGGAAAGCCGCATCTCGCAATCACCGTTAAAACCCTGTTCCTTCAGCCAGTTGCGGCCGGTTTCCTGCATTTCGGCGAGAAGGGGGGCGAGATCGGAGGTCTCCCTGTCGTTCACATCGCAATAGGTGGTGCGGATGAAATCGTTCTTCAGATCGGCAATCAGGCCTCCGAGCGCGGAAACGACACCGGGGGTGGGCGGCACTACCACACCCTTCATATCCAGCTCGCGGGCGAGGAAGCAGGCGAGCATCGCGCCGGCGCCGCCGAAAGCGAAGAGGTGAAATTCGCGCGGGTCGATGGCGAAACGGGAGGTCAGGGCATTCACCTCCGCATACATGCCGGAGACGGCGATATCGACGATGTTGCCGGCGAGCGCCTCGACGGAAAGGCCGAGCTTTTCGGCGAGCGGCGAGAGCGCGGTGCGAGACGCGGCGTGATCGACGGTCACCGCGCCATAACCGAGCGGCATATGGCCGATGAGATTGGCGGCCGCCATGGCGTCCGTGATCGTCGGGCGGTTACCGCCACGTCCGTAACAGGCGGGTCCCGGCGTCGAGCCGGCACTTTCAGGCCCGACCTGCAACAGCCCGAGGCTGTCGACCCATGCGACCGAGCCGCCGCCCTGGCCGACGGAGCTGACCGAAACGGAAGGGACATGAATCTGGAAATCGCCGATCAGTTCGCCGACCCCATATTGGGCCTCGCCATCAAGGATAACGGCCACATCGGCGCTGGTGCCGCCGATGTCGAGGCTCATCACCCGCTCAAAGCCGCTGGCCTTTGCCAGATAGCCTGCGCCGATGACGCCGGAAGCGGTGCCCGACAGGATCATCTGCACACATTCCCGCCGCGCCTGATCGATGCCCATGACACCGCCATTGGTCTTGGTGATGAGCAGCGGGCAGGCAATGCCTTGCCCGCGCAGCACGGTTTCGAAACGGTCGAGGTAATGTGCGACGCGCGGCTGGACATAACCGCTGATGACGGCGGTGACGGTGCGCTCATATTCGCGGATGATCGGCCATGTCTCGGCAGAGGAGACCACGGGCAATTGCGGCGCGATGCGTTCGATCATCGCCTTCACGGCAAGTTCGTTTTCGGGGTTGCGGTAGGAATGCAGGAAGGCGAGCACGATGCCGTCGCAACCGGCTGCAAGGGCGCCGGCGACAGCCTGTGCCACATTCTCTTCGTTCGGGGCGAGCTTTACCTCGCCGGTCGCCAGCATGCGCTCGGCTATGCCGAAAACCCGTTCACGCGGGATGAGCGGTTCCGGCCGCACGGAATAGAGATTGTGGATCTGCGGAATTTTAAGGCGTGCAACGCCCAGCACGTCCTCGAAGTTTTCGGTGGTGAACAGCGCGACGTTCTGGCCGTTGCGCTGGATGACGGTGTTGACGCCGACGGTGGTTCCATGGGTGAAATAGGAAACGTCCTTCGCTTCGATGCCGTCGCGCTTTTTCAGCGTATCGAGCGCGAGAAGGATTTCTTCTCCGGGCGCATCGGGGCGGGAAAACACCTTCAGGGTGGAAAGCGAGCCGGTCCCATCGTCGAACACGGCAAAATCCGTAAACGACCCGCCAACATCGACGCCAATGCGATATCCCATCTCTTCCGTCTCCTTTTCCGGTGCGGACGATGCTGTCATCGGGACTGGAAAAGGGCCAAGCATTTATGAGGTAAGGGTCATAGCCCCAGGTTATGAGGATGGCCGGGGTGGCCCGTAGGGAGGGTTGTTCAACCCTCGCCGGGTTTCGGCACCGTCATGTAATATTCAGGATGCGGTGCTGCGCGATAGCCGGCCTTTTCGTAAACGCCATGGGCGTCGCGGGTCGCCAGCATCCAGCTCGATACCGTTGAAAGCTCCGGGTGTTTGCGTATCTCGGTGGCGATCCAGGACGCAAGGCCGCGACCGCGATGATCCTCCACCGTGAAGACATCGCGCAGATAGCCGAAAACGGCGTAGTCCGTCACCAGACGGGCGAAGGCGGCCATGGAGCCGTCAGGGGCGTAAACGCCGATCGGCAGCGAATGCGAAAGCGCCCGCTTCAGCCGGTCGGCGGTCATTCCCTGCGCCCAGTAGGAATCGCGGGCGAGAAAACCATGGACCAGATCGAAATCCACCCGTGCCGGATCGGTGCTCAGCACATAGTCGTCGCGGGTGATTTCGAAAATGGCCGGTTCCCAGTTCATCCGTTCACCGTAACATAGATCTTGCGGACGGTTTCAATGGTTTTCCAAACGCCGACGAAGCCCGGCTTCATGACGAAACTGTCACCAGCCGTATAACGCAGCGGTGCGCCGCCTTCCGGCGTGATTTCGATGACGCCTTCGAGAATATGGCAGAATTCGAAGGTTTCGCCCTTGATCGAACGGCTTTCGCCCGGCGTCGCTTCCCAGATGCCGGTGTGGACGGTGCCGTTGCGGGCTTCGTCCAGCGGCCAGGTCTTGAAGGACGGATCGCCGGAAATGAGACGTTCCGGTAGGGCCTTGGAGGCTTTCGGTTCGAAGGCGGGGTGCGTGTCGATGGTCTTGAGAAGCGGCATGGGTGTCCTTTCCTGGAACGGGATGATCAATATCCGCGATTGCGGTCGACGAGGCCGAGCGGCTCGAGGCCGGACTGGTATCGTTTGATGTTCTCGACAACGGTGCGTGCTGCCGAATGCGGCTGGGTGACGCTGGCGATGTGCGGCGTCAGGAGAATTTTCGGATGCGTCCAGAAGGCATGGTCTTCCGGAAGCGGTTCCGGATCGGTGACGTCGATCACGGCACCCGAAAGCCTGCCGCTGTCCAGCGCATCGATGAGAGCGTCGTGGTCGAGCTGTTTGCCGCGCCCGGCGTGAACCAGCCCCGCACCCTCGGGAAGCATCCCCAGGCGTTCGCCATTCAGAAGTCCCGTCGTTTCGTCGGTCAGCGGCAGCAGGCAAACGAGAATATCGCTGGTCGAAAGGATCGTGGACAATCCGGCTTCGCCATGATGGCAGGTCACGCCATCGATCTCGCGCGGTGAACGGCTCCAGCCGGAAAGAGGAAAACCGAAGGGTTTCAGCCGTTCGAGCGCCGCAACGCCCAGCATGCCGAGGCCGAGAACGCCCACCCGGCACTCTTCCGCCTGACGCTGCGGCAGGGCCTTCCAGAGTTGCTGGCGCTGCTGCTTCAAATAGACCGGCAGGTTGCGGTGAAGCGAAAGAACGCCGAGGCTCACATATTCCTGCATCATGCGGATGATGCCTTCATCCACCATGCGCACGACTTTTACATGCGCAGGGACGGTGTCGATGTGGAACTGATCGACGCCCGCACCGATGGAAAACAGGATTTCGAGATTGCGGTAGCGGCCGATATCTTCCGGCACGGTCCAGGTGATGAGGTATCGAACCGCATCCGGGTCGACGCTTTCGGCATCCATCGAAAAGGGCAGTTCCGGCAGGTCGCGGGCCAGAGCCTGCCGGAAAATCTCGCCGCGCTTCGCGTCGGAATTGAAGAAGAAAGTCATCTGAAATCCGTTGTTCCGAAGGTTTAAACCGTGCAGCGGTTCGCCAGTGTTTCCAGCATTGACTGGCAGGCCGACAGTTCGCCGGCCGTTATGAATTCGTCCGGCTTGTGGGCGCGGCCGATATCACCCGGGCCGCAGATGATGGCGTCGATGTCGGCCGCCTGAAAAAGCCCGGCCTCCGTGCCGTAGCTGACGGCGGCGATGCAGGGCGCGTCGGTCAATTCTTCCAGAAGCTTCACGAGCGGCGCATCGGCGGCAAGGGAGAGCGCCGGATAATCGCTCATCGGCGTCCATTCTATGTCGACGCCCCTGGCGGCGAGCGCTTCGACGCCGTCGCGCACCGGCTGGAGCAGGGCGACCGGCGACACGCCAGCAATCGCCCGCGCTTCCAGTTCGATGGCGCAGAGATCGGGGATGATATTGATCGCCTGTCCGCCTTTCGCCGTGCCGATCTGCAGGGAGGAATAGGGCGGCTCGAACGTCGCTTCGAAGGGACCCTCGGTGAGAGCCTGTGCGGTCTCGACCGCCTTTGCCATGATGCCGGTCATCAGATGAATGGCGTTCACGCCCTGATCCGGCCGCGAGGAATGGCCGGAGCGACCGCGAATGGTGATGCGTGCGGCGGCCTTGCCCTTGTGGGCGCGCACGGCGCGCAGATTGCTCGGTTCGCCGATGATCGCACCCGCCGGTTTTGCGCATAGTTCCGGCAATCGGGCGATGAGATGGGGAACGCCGCGGCAGCCCGCCTCCTCGTCATAGGAAAAGGCGATATGAACGGGCCGCTTCAGCGCCATGCGTGAAAATGCCGGTGCTGCGGCGAGAACCGTGGCCAGAAACCCTTTCATGTCGGTGGTTCCGCGTCCGTATAGACGCTCGCCTTCGGTTCTCAACGTGAAGGGATCGGAGGACCATTCCGGCTCACCGGCAGGCACCACATCCATATGGCCGGACAGGATGTATCCGCTGGCATCTGTCGGGCCGAAGCTGGCAAAGAGATTGGCGCGGTCGCCCTCCGGGCCGGCAAGCAGCGATACTTTCGCGCCGTGGCTTTCCAGATAGTCGGCGATCCATCCGGCGATGTCGCCATTGGCGGTTCCGACCACCGACGGGAAGCCGACAAGACGCTCCAGAATGTCGATTGCGTTCATGGCTGTCTCCGTCGCTTCAACGCCGAAAAGCTTAGAGCGGCCTGCGGCGTTTATCTGCTGAAATACGGGTGATTTCAGTAGATTGTTGTGTCCTTCCAGCGCTTTCGGAAAATTCCTGCTGACGAGGCTGGTTATCTTCGGATGTCGTGAACTGGGCTGCCGGGATCAAGGTTCCGCGCCGGAGGGAATGAGAGCCGTTTGTCATGGAGCTGCTCAAAGTCGATAGTTTCGAGTTGCGGACAGTGGATATCGCCGATGTGGAGGCCGATCATCTGCATGCTTTGTCCATGGCTGTCGGATGGCGATATCACGCGAACGAATGGTGTTTCCTGCGGCAGTGCGGCGTCGGGCTTGCCGCGCTTGACGAAATCGATCGCGTTGTCGCAACGGCAATGCTGTTTCCCCATGATGAGGCTTTCGCGACGGTCGGCATGGTCATCGTTTCCCCGCGTTTGCAGGGGCAGGGCGTCGCACCATGGCTGGTGGGCCAGCTCATTGCGGGCTACCCTGAAGCCGCCCTGCGGTTGAACGCCACGGAAGCCTCGCGACGGCTTTTCGCACGGCTGGGTTTTTCCGGAGATACGAAAAAAGTACATCTCCTGCGCGGCAAGGCGCGCTGCCCTGCCGAGATGCCGACGCTCGGAAGAAAACAGAGAATCGAGCCGCTGTCCGAGGATCATTTGTCCGCCGTGGCGGATCTGGATCGGGTGGCTTTCGGTGTTTCGCGCCGGGGTGTCCTGCAACGCCTTCTCCGGGAAAATAAGGGTTACGGCCTGTTCGAGGCCGATCGTCTTGCCGCCTTTGCATTGCGGCGTGCTGCGGGGCGGGGCCATATTGTCGGCCCGGTCGTCGCCGGTGACGAGGCGGATGCGATTGCGCTGGTGAGGCGACATTTTTCCGATCTCGACGATCAGCTTGTCCGTCTCGATGCCGTGCGGGATAGCGGTCTTCTGACCGAGTTCCTGGCGCAATCCGGGCTGGTGGTGATCGAAACGCTCACCGCCATGTCGAAAGGCGCGCCGCAACCGGCAGGCTCCGGTTCCGCAAAGATTTTCGCCCTGGCGGGCCCGTCTTTGTGCTGAGGTGCGGCACTATCGCAATTGACGCCCCGCCTCTTGCCCCTTATGTGAGAAAGCGACGGTTCCTGCAGCCGAAAGGCGAAGGGATTAATAGGGAACATGGTGCGGGCGATCTTTTTCGCCCAATGCCGTGGCTGCCCCCGCAACTGTAAGCGGATTGTCGTTCATCCCCGTGACGCTTCGAGGCGTCATGCCACTGTATTCTCCGGAATGCGGGAAGGCAGATGAGTGACGCAAATCCGTGAGCCAGGAGACCTGCCGTCGAAATATAAACCATCGTTACGGGCGGGGAAGCCCGGAGGAGGAGATTGTAATGTTATTCCATAACATTTCGTTTGCGTCCTATTGCCGTTCTCCGTACAAGACGTCCCGCTGTTGCCGCGCGTTCTGACGCCTGCTGCTCTGGAATAAGATTTACTTTCGACTGGAGAACACATGTTTCATTCTAGACGCCTGCCGGTCCATGCCGGCTTTCTGGCCGCTGCGCTTGCGGTTTTGCCTGTCGCCGCCGCCAATGCTGCCGAAACCACCTATCCCCTGACGATCAACAGCTGCGGTCAGGAGATCACCTTCAAGCAGGCGCCCGTCCGCACCGTGTCCGTCGGCCAGAGCACGACCGAGGTTCTTTACCTCCTCGGCCTCGCAGACAAGGTGGTCGGCACGGCGCTGTGGATCGGTCCGGTTCTGAAGGGCTACGAAAAGGCCAATGCCAGGGTCGAGCGTCTGGCTGACAATGATCCGAGCTTCGAGGCGGTCATCGGCAAGAAGCCGGACCTCGTTACGACGCAGTTCCAGTGGCAGATCGGCCCGGAAGGCGTTGTCGGAACACCGGAGCAATTCGCCGAGCTTGGCGTTCCCGTTTATACCTCGCCCGCCGATTGCATGGGCAAGGACAATTCCGGCGGCGGTGACGGCGTGCGCAACACCGTCTTCACCATGGATCTGATTTACCAGGAAATCCGCGATCTCGCCAAAATCTTCAACGTGCAGGATCGCGGTGAAGAGGTCGTTGCCGACCTGAAGAAGCGTGAGGAAGCCGCCCGCGCCAAGATCGCCTCCGCCAACGGCAAGCTTTCGGCCGTCTTCTGGTTCTCGAGCGCCGAGCTGGATATCGATCCCTATGTGGCTGGCCGCAATGGCGCTCCCGGCTACATCATGTCCGCGCTGGGCTTAAAGAACGTCATCGAAAGCGATGAAGAATGGCCGACCGTCGGCTGGGAAACCATCGCCAAGGCAAATCCCTCCATCATCGTCGCCGGCAAGATGGATCGCCGTCGTTTCCCGGCTGACGATGTCGCCGTCAAGCTGAAGTTCCTCGCCACCGATCCCGTGGCCAGCATCATGCCAGCCGTCAAGGAAGGTCATGTGTTCGAGATGGATGCGCAGGCGATGAACCCGACCATTCGCACCATTGAAGGCATCGAAACGCTGGCCGAGGCGATTTCGGCTGCCGGCCTCGCCAAGTGAACGGTCTTTCCACCCATCTCGGCAGGGTAGGGCTGGCTTTTGCCGCGCTCGCCCTGCTGCTCGTCGCGCTGATGGCCGGGGCGGCCATCGGCGAGACTGCCATTCCTTTTGACGTCGTGGCGAAAACAATCGCCAACCGCGTCTTCCATGCGGCTTATCCGCTGGAGCCGCTGGATGAGGGCATTGTCTGGAGTTACCGCCTCAGCCGCGCCGTCGTCGCCGCCTGTTGCGGCGCTTCTTTGGCGCTGGCCGGGGCGGTGCTGCAATCGCTTTTGCGCAATCCGCTTGCCGATCCCTATATTCTAGGCATTTCCGCTGGCGCTTCCACCGGTGCCGTCGCTGTCGCGCTGCTTGGCTTCGGAGCGGGGTTCCTGACGATGCCGGCCGGGGCGCTCATCGGTGCCTTCGTCGCGTTTTCGCTGGTCAGTCTTCTCGCGGTGCGGGCGGGACACGGCAACAGCGCCATCATTCTGGCGGGGGTGGCCGGGTCGCAGCTGTTCAACGCCATGACCTCTTTCATCGTCACCAAATCCGCCAATGCGGAACAGGCGCGCGGCATCATGTTCTGGCTGCTGGGCAACCTCTCGGGCGTGCGCTGGCCGGATGTCTGGCTGGCGCTGCCGGTCAGTCTTGCGGGACTTGCGGTGTGTCTCTGGTATGCCCGGGCGCTCGATGCCTTCGCCTTCGGCGGTCAGGCTGCTGCCTCACTCGGCATTCCAGTGCGCTGGGTCTATGCCGTGCTGATCTCCGTTTCGGCGATCATGACGGCTGCGATGGTGTCGCTGGTCGGCTCCATCGGCTTCGTGGGCCTCGTCATTCCGCATGCCGCGCGCATCTTCGTCGGCGTTCGCCATGGTATATTGCTGCCGGTGACGGCGCTGACCGGCGCGGTTTTCATGATCGTCGCGGATATTCTCTCGCGCATTGTCATTCCGGGGCAGGTGCTGCCCATCGGCGTCATCACCGCGCTCGTCGGCGCGCCCGCCTTTGCCTTCATCCTCGGGCAGAAGAGGGGGCGTTCATGAAATTATCCGCCCACGACCTGCATTTTCACGCCGGCAATATCGATATCGTGCGCGGCGTTTCACTCGATGTCGGTTCCGGTGAGTTTCTCGGCGTCATCGGACCGAACGGTTCCGGCAAAAGCACGCTGCTCTCCATGCTGGCAGGCATTCGCAAACCGCGCCGGGGGCACGTTACGCTCGGGGGGGAGCCGCTTGCCTCATTGGGACGGCGAGACCTTGCCCGCCGGCTCGCCTTCGTGGAGCAGCAGGCCGAAACCACCGAACGCATCACCGCACGACAGGCGGTGGAGCTTGGGCGCACGCCCTATCTCGGGCCGCTTTCCGCCTGGTCGCAGCAGGATGACGCCATTGTTGATGCAGCACTTGCCAATGTCGACATGGCCGACAAGGCGGAGCGCAACTGGCACCATCTTTCCGGCGGCGAACGCCAGCGCCTGCATATCGCCCGCGCATTGACGCAGGAGCCGCATATCCTGCTTCTGGACGAACCGACCAACCATCTCGACATAGGTCACCAGATCGGCCTGCTCGATCTCGTGCGCCGGCAGGGCCTGACCGTCGTAGCGGCGCTGCACGATCTCAATCACGCCGCCATGTTCTGCGATCGCGTCGCCATCATGCACCGCGGCGAGATGATTGCGGTCGGTCCGCCGCGGGAGGTTCTGACACCGGCGAGAATAGCCGCCGTCTTTGGGGTGGAATGCGTCGTCACCACGGATGAGGGCGGCTTTTCCCATATTCGTTTTCTGCCGGCCCACGGGCGGGCCGAGCATGCAAGGAAAGTACTGGCACGATGATGATATTGACGACGCTCGCAAACGCCGCTGCAAGGACCAGACTGTTTTGCACCGCTGCCGTCATTGCCGTGGCGGTCACGGGCTTTCCGCTTCAGGCTTCAGCCGAGACCTTCGAGGTGAAAATGCTGAACCGGGGCGAAAAAGGCCCGATGGTATTCGAGCCCGATTTTCTCGAAATAGCGCCCGGCGACCGCGTGCGCTTTTTGCCTACCCACAAGAGCCACAATGCCGCGACCATCGATGGCATGATCCCGGAAGGTGCCGAAGGTTTCAAAAGCCGGATCAATGACGAATTCGAGACCGGCTTTGAAAAGCCGGGCTTCTACGGCATCAAATGCTCGCCGCATTACGGCATGGGCATGGTCATGCTGATCAAGGTCGGCGAGGCGACCCTGCCGCAGAGCTACCGCACGATGGACGTGCCCGGCCGGGCGAAGCCAAGGTTCGAGGACCTCTTCGAGCAGGCGGAAAAATGAGGCTGCACTGAGCTCTCATCCGTCATGCCGGACTTAATCCGGCATCCAGCCACGGCGCGTCTGCGCCGCGGGAAGAGTCTCTCGTGATCAAGAACTAGATCGCACTGGACCCCGGATCTAGTCCGGGGTGACGGAGTAGTTCCCCGGCTTCACCGCGCACACGGCATAACGATGCTGCAGCCCGCGCAGAATGCCTTTCAGCAGGCTGAAATTTTTCGCCTGGGCGCGGTGAATGGCCTGAAGCTCCTGATCGATTGCGACAGGTTCGAAGCCGGTCGCACGCAACAGCGCCGCGACATCGCCGGCCCTTGCGCCCTTCGAAAAATAAACGCGGGAAAGAATGCTGTTGAAGGTGTTTTCCGGGTCCGCCGGCTTGTGCGGCTGGTCCTGTTTGACGAGGCCGAGACTTTCGAGACCGGCCGCCAGTTTCTTCACCAGTTTTTCGCGCCAGCCGGTATTCACGAAATCGCCGTCGACGATCAGAAGCCGTCCGCCGGGTTTCAGAACGCGGAACCATTCGGCAAAGCTTGCCTGCGGGTCCACCAGCGTCCAGACCAGATGACGGGTGATGATGACATCGGCGCTTTCATCCGGTTCCATCGTGTTTTCGGCGTCGCCGACGAAAAAGCGGATGCTGCGGCCACGGCTTTTCGCTTTTTCACGGGCAAGCGCCAGCATGGTTTCCGACCAGTCCATGCCGGTGACCTGAAAACCGAGATCGTCCATCAGGTGCGAGATGACGCCGGTGCCGCTGGCGAGATCGAGCGCCCTGCGGCCTTCTCCGCGGCCGAGATGTTTCAGGATAAGCGCGTGCCAGGCCTCGCGCTCGTCTTCGGAGAAAATTTCATGTCCGGGGGAAAGGTCGAAAGTCGCGGCGCGGCCGGACCAATAGGATTTGATTTCGTCTCTCAGACTGTCGTTTTTGCCATATTGGATTGTGTCGATCATCGGTCTTCAACTCACGTACCGGTCAGTTAAGAATGGCTCTAAAACATAAATGTTGACTAGTATAGTCAGAAAATAATACAGCCGCGCCAGTCAACACTGGAGAGCAATATCCGATGCGCATCTCAGCCAAATCTGCGGCACTTGCCCTTGGCCTTCTCGTATCCGCCGCATGGCCGGCATTCGCCGAAAAGGTCACCGTCAAGGATGTGACGGGCCGCGATGTCGAGGTGAATGTGCCGGTATCGCACGTCATCCTCGGTGAAGGTCGCCAGATTTATTTCCTGGCTGCGCTCGACAAGGAAAACCCTTTCCAGCACGTGGTTGGCTGGCGCGACGATCTGACGAAAGCCGACCCGGAAACCTATGCGGCCTATCTCGCAAAGTATCCGGAAATCGCCAAGCTGCCGACCTTCGGCGGCATGAAGGACGGCACTTTCGACATAGAGCAGGCTGTCGCCCTGAAGCCTGACGTGATCCTGATGAATATCGACGCCAAGACGGCGACCGAAGAAGCGGGCTATATCGAAAAGCTCGCCAAGGTCGGCATTCCGCTGGTTTACGTCGATTTCCGTGAAAAGCCGATGGAAAATACCGAGCCGAGCATGCGCCTCATGGGCCAGCTGACGGGCAAGGAAAAGATCGCCGAGGACTTCATCAAGTTCCGCGCCGACTCCATCGCCAAGGTTACCGATACGCTCGAAAAGGCCAATCCGAAGAAGCCTGTCGTGTTCATGGAGCGCGCCGGCGGTTACTCCGACGATTGCTGCATGTCCTTCGGCAACGAGAACTTCGGCAAGATGGTGGAGCTTGCCGGCGGCGTCAACATGGCCAAGGACATCATTCCCGGCACCTTCGGCACCGTCAATCCGGAACAGATCATTGCCTCCAACCCGGAGCAGATCATCATCACCGGCGGCAATTGGAACGGTTATGTTCCGGGCGGCAACTGGGTCGGCGTCGGTTATGGCGCGGATCTGAAGGAAGCCCATCGCAAGCTTGAAAACCTGACCAAGCGCCCGGCTTTCACCGGCGTACAGGCGGTGAAGGACGGTAATGTCCATGCCATCTGGCATCAGTTCTACAACAACCCGTATCAGTTCGTGGCCGTTCAGGAAATCGCCAAGTGGCTGCATCCGGACCTCTTCAAGGACCTAGACCCGGAGGCGACCTTCAAGGAACTGCATGCCCGCTTCCTGCCGCTCGACTACAAGCCCGGCTACTTCGTTTCGCTGAAGGACGCCAAGTAATAAAGGGACGGTGAAGGGGAGCGCCGTCCAACCGATGGATAAAGCCGCAGTCATGCGGCTTTATCGCTTTGTTTTGGAACTCAATGAGGATTTCTCATGCGGCTCAACGCTCTCAGGCATCTTGCGGTGCTGGCTTTCTCCCTTCTCGCCGTGCCGGTTCTGGCGGCCGAGATTACCGATGTCACCGGTCGCAAAGTCGAGCTGGACCTGCCGGCCAGACGCGTCATCGTCGGCGAGGCGCGCCAGGTGCATGTCATTGCCGCGCTCAAGGGCGACAAGACCTTCGACACCATTGTCGGCTGGCGCGACGATCTTCTCAAGAAGGACCCCGACAGCTACACCGCCTATGTCGAGCGTTTTCCGCAGATCGAGAAACTGCCGCGCTTCGGTTATGTGCCTCAGGGCGATTTCAGCCTGGAAACGGCCATCACCCTTTCGCCCGATGTGATCACCCTCAACCTGGAAGCGGAGAAATCCGCCAAGGAGAGCGGTTTCGAAGAAAAGGCCGCCGCCGCCGGCATCAAGATCATCTATCTCGATTTCCG
The DNA here is from genome assembly GCF_001526505.1 of Agrobacterium sp. D14. Lineage (NCBI taxonomy): Bacteria > Pseudomonadati > Pseudomonadota > Alphaproteobacteria > Hyphomicrobiales > Rhizobiaceae > Agrobacterium > Agrobacterium sp. D14. The sequence goes on along the minus strand of NZ_ASXX01000002.1, from coordinate 73,274 downwards.
CATCGATCCTGAAAAGAACAGCGAAGCCTCGGTCGAAATTCTCGGCAAACTCTTCGGCGCCGAAGAGCGGGCGAAGGAATTCATCGCCTATCGCCGTGCCGAAATCGCCCGCGTGACCGACCGGCTCGCCAGCGTCAAGGACTTGAAGCGCCCGAACGTCTTCATCGAACGCGCGCCCGGCATTTCCGGCGAAAACAATTGCTGCCGTACTTTCGGACCGGTCAATTTCGGCGCGATGGTCGATCTTGCTGGCGGCCATAACATTGCCGACGGCATCATCAAGACGACCTTCGGCGATCTCAATCCCGAACAGCTTGTCGTTGCCGATCCGGACCACGTCATCGTCACCGGTTCCAACTGGGCCGCTGAGTCCGACATCAACCAGTTCGTTCCGGTCGGACGCGGGGCGGATATGGCTCTCTCCCGTGAGCGACTGGCCAATCTTATGAAGCGCACGCCGTTTCCGGAACTGAAGGCGGTGAAGCAAGGCAATGTCCATGCCGTCTGGCACCAGTTCTATGGCGCGCCCTACGAATTCTTCCCGATCCAGCAATTCGCCAAGTGGTTCCATCCCGATCTCTTCGCCGATCTCGATCCGGAAAAGAATTTTGAGGAATTTCACCGCAAATTCCTGCCCGTCACCTACAAGCCGGGTTATTTCGCCTCGCTCGAAAAAGGTTTGAACCAATGAGTTCGCTGAATGAAAGCGCGGTTGGCATCAGTGGGCGCGATCAATATCGCGCCCTTGCCGCGCGCAGGATAATCATCCTCTTCGGGCTTTTTATCGCGCTGTGTTTCAGCATGGCCGCCGACATGGCGCTCGGTCCGGCGCGCTATACGCTCTCCGAGGTTCTGGCGACGATTGCCGATCCGGCCGCCGTCGGAAACCAGCTTCGGGTGGTGATCTGGGATATTCGCATGCCGATCGCGCTGATGGCGGTGACCGTCGGAGCGTCGCTTTCGGTTGCGGGCGCACAGATGCAGACCATCCTGTCGAACCCGCTCGCCAGCCCCTTCACGCTCGGCATTTCGGCGGCGGCAAGCTTCGGTGCGGCGCTGGCGCTGGTTGGCGGCGTGGCGATCTTTCCGGGCGCCGTGCATTACATGGTGCCGATCAATGCCTTCATCATGGCCATGGTCGCGGCTCTCTTCATCCATTTCGCCTCGACGCTTCGCGGGGTGACGGTCGAAACCATCGTGCTGCTCGGCATCGCGCTGGTGTTCACCTTCAATGCGGCGCTGTCGCTGCTTGAATATCTGGCCTCCGAACAGGCGCTTGCCGCCGTGGTTTTCTGGACCATGGGCAGCCTGACGAAGGCGACCTGGGACAAGGTCTATATCACCGCCGCCATCCTCCTCGTCACCGTGCCGCTGTTCATGCGCAATGCCTGGGCGCTGACGGCGCTGAGGCTCGGCGATGACAAGGCGGCCAGCATGGGCATCAATGTCCGGCGGCTGCGATTGACGACCATGCTGACGGTCAGCCTGCTGGCGGCCATTCCGGTTTCCTTTGTCGGCACAATCGGTTTCGTCGGGCTGGTCGGTCCGCACATCGCCCGTATGGTGGTGGGTGAGGACCAGCGTTTCTTCCTGCCCGGCTCGGTGATCTGCGGTGCGCTGCTTCTGTCGGCAACCTCGGTCATCAGCAAGATTCTCATTCCTGGCGCTATTCTGCCGATCGGCGTCATCACGGCGCTCGTCGGCGTTCCGTTCTTCTTCGCGCTTATTTTCGGCAACAGGAGGCGCGCATGGTAGCGCTCGCACTGAAAGATGTCGGCGCCGCCTATGGGCGCATCACGGTTCTCTCCAAGGTCGGCATCGATACGCTGGAAAGCGGCAGTGTGACGGCGGTGATCGGCCCGAATGCCGCCGGCAAATCGACGCTTTTCAAGCGCATCGCCAGCCTGATTTCCGGTCCCGGATTGGTGGAACTCTCCGATACGGCTCGCGGCAACCGCGCCATCTGCTACATGCCGCAGGATACCGGCGCCAACGCCGTTCTGACCGTCTATGAATCCGTACTTCTTTCCGCCAAGCAGGGCGGCGGCTGGCGGGTCCATGACGATGAGCTGTTCGAGATCGACGCCATTCTCAAGGCGCTGAAAATCCACGACCTGGCTTTCCGCGGGCTTGGCGAATTGTCCGGCGGTCAACGCCAGCTTGTTTCGCTGGCGCAGGCGCTGGCGCGCAAGCCGGAAGTGCTGCTCATGGACGAGCCGACGTCTGCGCTCGATCTTCACCGGCAGATCGAGGTTCTGGGCTTCGTTACCGATCTGGCGCAGAAGACCGGCATGATCGTGCTGATCGCCCTGCATGACCTCAACCATGCGCTTCGTTATTGCGCCAATACGATGGTTATCGCGCGTGGTGAAATGGTGGTGAGCGGTAGTACCGAAGCAGTGATAACCCCCGAAATGCTGCGCGATATCTATCGCATCGATGCCCGTATCGAGCCCTGCTCGCAGGGCAGACCCATGGTCATCGTCGACGGGGCCATCTGATAGGTCAAGACCCGGCCGCCTTCGCTGCCGGGTCCGCTCGATGCGGCCTGCACAAATTCTTGATGATAATAGTCATGAAATATCTGTTCGATCCACGGTTTGGATGCTAGAGCTTTGAGCGGCAGAACTGCGCGGCCATTCGGGGGCGGCAGGTTTCGTCGATCCTTGAAATTTCTCTCGGTTGAGACATGGGCATACGGGAAGATGACAAGCGTTATAACGCTTACGTCGCGCATAGGGTCGACCTGATCAAATACGCCACCCTCATTCTGGGGTCGCGGGCGGATGCGGAGGACGTGGTTCAGGAAGCCTTCCTGAAATTCGTTCCCGAAGCCTCCGGCAATCCTTCCAACCTTAAATCCTATCTGTTTCGCATCGTTCGCAATCTTGCGCTCGACAATCGCCGGCGCAGCCGCCAGGACCTTCGGGAACGGCCGGACGATACGCCGTTCTGGGGCGTGCCGCAGGACAATGGTACGCCGGAGGAGCATGCCCTTTTCTGCGACGAGGTCCGGCAGATGCGGACTATTTTGGCCGGCCTGCCGGTTCAGGCGCGGGTGGCATTGGAAATGCACAGATTCGGTGGTTACAATATGGAAGAGATTGCGCGTCACCTTGGCGTGTCCCTGGCCAGCGCACATCGTCTGATCAAGGGCAGCATTGCCGCGATTACCAAAGAAATGAAGTAAAATAGTCCCGATTGTCCCGCCCTGTGAAAAAAATCTCTTCCTCAAACGTCTTTATAGCAATGCAGAAGACGACGCTTCTCCTCCGCCCCGCAAAGGAACTGGCCCGGTTCAATGACCATTGATCCAGAGAAAAAAATTGAATTGCCGGCCGGTAAGGCGGAGGAGGCGGCCGACTGGCTGCTGCGCTTGCAGTCTGGCTCGGCGGAACCGCGGTTTAAGGCGGAATTTGAGCAATGGCTGGCGGCAGCGCCGGCAAACCGTCTCGCCTGGGAACGAACATGCAAGACGTGGCGCAATCTCGGCCTGGTAGAGCCGGAATTCAAGAACCTCTGGGAAGATGCGCCGCATCTGCCCGGCAAGGCCGCGACAAAGCCGCAGCGGCGGCGCTGGTCTGTGCGGCATTATGCTGGCGCGGCTGTGGCGGCGGCGTCCCTCTGTCTTGCGGTGCTGTTCGTTCCGGCATTTTTCGTTCGCCTGGAGGCTGACTATCAGACCACCACCGCCGAAAGCCGCACGATCACCCTCGAAGACGGTAGCAAAGTGCAGCTTGCCGCCGCGAGCGCGCTTTCAACGGATTTCACGAATGGCCGTCGCAATGTGACGGTGCTAAAGGGGGAAGCCTTTTTTGACGTCGTGCCGGACAAAACGCGTCCCTTCGTCGTGGAGGCAAAAAACGTGACCGTTCAGGTGCTGGGCACGGCTTTCGACGTCGACCTGACAGACGGCGTAACCCAGGTGGCGCTGGCGCACGGTTCCGTAGAGGCGTCTTTCCGCAATGCGCCGCCAACGCGGCTGGTGCCGGGCGAGATGCTGATTGTCGACGCTTCCGGTGCGATCCGCAAAGAGACTGTTTCCGTCGAGGATATTGGCGGCTGGCGCAATGGCGAACTCTATGTAGTCGATGCGACGATAGGCTCGGTCGTGGAACAGATCCAGCGTTACCATCCGGCGTGGCTGACTATGGCCGACAAGCGGCTTGCCGAGCAGAGGGTGACAGGGTTTTACGATCTGCGCGACCCGGATCGCGCGCTGGAAGCCCTGGTGGAACCCTATAAGGGCAAGGTGCATGCGATTGGCGGCAGCGCCCGCATCATCACCCGCTTCTGAAATATTCCGAAACAAAAAATCATATTTATTTTCAGTAATTTATAAAATTTCTTCCGAAAGCCTGAAAAAAATCGACGAGGCAATCGTCTTTTTGTTGAGTAATCCGGTCAAGATATATCCGGAGCGAAAGACAGGAAGACAAAAGCAATATGCGCCTCCAGACATGCAAGACCGGTTCAGGGGAAAAAGCAGCAAAGCAGGCTCGCAGGGCCGTTCTGTTGGCGACAACGGCGGTCGCCGTTTCATTCGCGACGCCCGTTCTGGCCCAGACCGGAGCTGACACCGCCAATTCCCAGCGTCCAGGCGGCGAGCAGGGGGCGACGCGGCCGTTCAATATTCCCGCGCAGTCGCTGTCATCGGTCGTGGGTGCTTTCGGACGGCAATCCGGCCTTCAGGTCACGCTTGCCACGCCGGCGGCAGGCAATGTGCGCACCAATGCCGTCACCGGCAGTTTCACGGTGCGGGAGGCGCTGTCACGGTTGCTGGCGGGAACGGGCGTCAATTTCCGTATCGCCGGCAATGGCAGAACCGTCGTCATCGGCACGGGGCAATCGACCGTCGATCTTTCCGCGGCGGAGGGTACGACGGTTCTGGAAACCATTACCCTGACCGGCAAGACCGGGCGTAACTCCATTGCCGGTTCCGGTTATCAGGGGACGCCCGACTGGGTTTATGAAACGCCCGCCAGCGTCAGCGTGGTCGGCCGTGAGGCGATCCAGTCGGCCGGGGTGCGCAACACGCGCGATGTTTTCAACCGGGTTTCCGGTGTTTATGCCGGCGAGGGCAATGGCAGCTTCCCAACCGTTTCGCCCAATGTGCGCGGTTTGCAGGAAAGCGGCCGCGTGGTCGTCTCCATCGATGGCGCGCGGCAGAATGCGCAGCGTGGTGCGGCCTTCGGCGGCGCCACGAGCTACACCGCAAGCGCCGGGCAGGGTTATGTGGATGTCGCTTTCATCCGTGCCGTCGAGATCGAGAAAATAACCAATGCGCGCTCAGGCAATGCCGGCTCTCTGGGCGGCAAGGTCGAGTTCCGAACCGTCAGCGCCGACGATCTGATTACCGAGGGTGAAAACAAAGGCGGGGAAGCGAATGTTTCCCGCGGCACCAATGGCTATGATTTTCAGGGCTCGGTTCTCGGCGCCGTTCGCTCGCCGGATGGTCCTCTCTCCTTCGTCGCCGGCTACAGCCGCACGATCATGGATGAATACAAGGTCGGCACAAAAGGGGAGGCCCGCAGCACCGCGCTGACAATGAAGGATTTGCTCGGCCGCGACGGTTGGTCGACCTTTTTCAAGGGCGAAGGCGACTTCGGCGACGTCAAGGCTTCGCTGTCCTGGATGCATCAGGAGAATGACTTCGTTCAGGGCGCTTCCACGGTGATCGACCGGGAAAGCGTAAGAAACGACAGCGTTGTCGCGAAGCTGGATTGGGATCCGGAGAGCGAACTCATCGACTTTAAGTCGTCTCTGTGGCTGAACGATAATATGACGCATGAACTGCGTGCGGCGCGCACTGGAGCCGGGAGCGCAGGATATGCGGCTGAAACCAATCTTGACATGGGCCTACGGAGTTTCGGCGTTAGCGTTGAAAACACCAGTCGTGCCACTACACCGGCAGGCGAGCTTAGCCTTAACTACGGCGTCGAGGCTTTTCGAGATATTGCTTCTTCGGTTGCCACCAGTTCCACCATCGAAAATAACCCCTCTTATGCCAGTAGTTATACCGCTTTTAGCCCGGCAGGGCGACGTGATGTAGCGAGCCTATTTTTCAACGGTGAGCTGGAACCTGCAGACTGGATCACGTTAAGCGGTGGTGTTCGGTATGACTGGTCGCGACTGAAGGGGCGCACGACATATTACAATCAGGTTACAGTCGCTACAGGCTCAAACCGTATTGTTGGCTCGGCAGACAGTTATCTCACGTATGTTTCACAATACCTGCCGGCGACCTACAGCCGCGTCTACGCCATCTGCATGACTGGGGTGTTTGGTGGCCGTACTTTCACTGCGGCCCAGAGGGCAAGTTCCTGCAATACTTTGAACAACGTTTGGCCCGCCACCAGGGGCGAAATCATTGACGGCCGGTGGCGTGATGCCGGAACGACTTACTATGCTACCACTTACTCAACGGAATATCCCTCCTATGACGTGGAGATAGACCATACCTACAGCGCATGGCTACCTTCCGCGACGATCGAACTGAAACCCGTCGACTGGTTCCGCCCCTATGTGAGCTATTCCCAGAGCCTGCGTCCGCCGACAATTCTCGAGGCATTTTTCGCAGGAGCTCGCCCGGGCGACAGCCCCGGATACGAATACGCTCCGAACCAGGCCCTGCGTGCCGAAAAGGCGACGACCTACGAAGTCGGCGCGAATATGAGCTTCGACGGCGTGCTGCTGGACGACGATTCCATTCGCATCAAAATGGCCGCCTTTCGCCGCGAGGTGAAGGACTATATCGCGCTCGGTTATCTCGTTACGGATCAGGTTCTCGACCGCACCTATACCAGCTTCGTCAATCTGGACGGCACGACCTATATGCGCGGGCTGGAATTCGAGGGCAATTACGATGCCCGCAGTTTCTGGATCGGCGGCTCGGCAACATTTCTGAAAACAGAATGGCCTGAAAAGACACAGGTTTTTTCCAACGGCACGACCACCACAACCGGTGAAATCGTTGCCTGGCCGGGCGACGTCGCGCCCAAGGTGAAGCTGACGCTCGATGGCGGCATGCGTTTCTTCGATGAAAAATTCTCGCTGGGCGCAAGGCTCAACCACGTTACGCCGACGCAGTCGCGTACGCTGGATACGGAAGGCAATCTGCGTGAGGTGACCGATCCCTACACGACGGTGGATCTCTACGGTTCCTATGCCTTCAACGACAAGGCCACGCTTCGCTTCGCCGTCAATAACCTGACGGACCGCAAATACATTCCGGCAGCCAGCGCCTACACGGCGCCGGGCCGCACCTTTATCGCGACGATGAACGTGAAGTTCTGAACCGTGGAAGAAATTCTCCGGGCTGGGTTGCAGCCCGTCCCGGAGATGAAACGCCTTCGCCACAGGACGAAGGTATCGATATTGGCCAGCAAAGGAGTACACCTATGGCTACCACAATTCAACTGACGCAGTCTTCCTCGGATCTGATCGGCTACCTCAACGGTTGGACGAGCGGTTTCGGTTCGACCTATGGTGCGTTCTACGACGCTCAGACCAGCTCTCTCGCCACCACCACCATCGATCCGAACACGACCTATGAGGCGTGGGGCGATGGCAGCACCGGCGGCAAGGGCATCGTCATGAGCGGCGCTCTGCAGTACTCGCAGGGTAACCTGACGGGTTCGGTCGACAGCATCGTTCTGGGCACCGGCTACAGCCAGTCCACCAGCGGCATCGCCGTTAGCCAGCAGGAACTGCTGATCGATCCCGACAGCGCCTATTCGCTCGCCGGTGCCCGCGACTTCTCGATCTCGCCGTCTACCAGCTTGCCCGCTTCGGTTCGCTGGCCGGCTTCTATGATTACTTTGCCGCCACCGGCACGGTGATCGAGGACACGACTGCCTCCAACACCCTGACAGGTTTTGCTGGTGCAGATACCTTTGTATTCTCCGGCGGCAATGATGTGGTGCAGGCCGGTCCCACCGGGACCTACGGCTACCAGGACGGTACGGACAAACTGGACGTTTCCGCTTGGGGCTCCGGGAGCATTGACGATGTCTTCATCAGCAACAATGCAAACGGCGATGCTGTCATCGAAAACATTTTTGGTGGCGACACTATCACCCTCGTTGGTGTAGATTCCAGCGTACTCGACGCATCGGACTTCATTTTCGCCAGCGCATCGGCGCTTGCCGCGTAAAGGAAAATCAGGCTGTGGGCTTTCAAAACCACCAGCAGACGCCGCCGCAGTCCCTCACTGCGGCGGTTGTTTCGCCCCTTAAAAGCACATTTCTCGGCGTTGCGCTCGTCAGCGGCGTGGTCAATATACTCGCGCTCACGTCGCCGCTCTTCATGCTACAGGTTTATGACCGGGTTCTGGCAAGCGGCAGCCTGCCGACGCTGGTCGGGATCGCCATTCTCGCGCTTGGCCTTTACGGCTTCCAGTGCCTGCTCGATATCATCCGCGCTCGCGTTCTGATCCGCATCGGTGAAGATTTCGACATGCGTTATTCCGGCAGGGTGCATGATGCGGTGGTGCGCCTGCCGCTCGTCAACCGCATGCCGGGCGACGGTCTCCAGCCGCTGCGCGATCTCGACAATGTGCGCGGTTTTCTCTCCGGCACGGGGCCGACGGCCTTTTTCGATCTGCCGTGGATGCCGCTTTATCTCGGCATATGTTTTCTGTTTCATTTCTGGATCGGCGTGACGGCGCTTGCCGGCGCTATATTGCTTGTCTCCCTGACGATCCTCACCAATATCTTTTCGCAGAAGCCGATCCGCGACACCATGGTCGAGAACATGGCCCGCAACCGGCAGCTGGAGGCCTCGCGCCGCAATGCCGAAGTCGTGCAGGCCATGGGGCTTGGCGGCCGGCTCGGCAAACGCTGGCAAATCTCCAACGAGGCCTATCTTGCCGCCAATCGCAAGGCGGGCGATGTGGCCGGCGGTCTCGGCAACATCGCAAAGTCTTTGCGGGTCGTGCTGCAATCGGCCATTCTGGCGGTCGGCGCTTGGCTCGTCATCAATCAGGAGGCCTCAGGCGGTGTGATGATCGCCAGTTCGATCATGATGGGCAGGGCGCTGGCGCCCGTCGATCTCGCCATTTCCAACTGGAAGTCCTTCGTGGCCGCCCGGCAGAGCTGGGCGCGGCTGAGAGAGCTTTTTGCACAGATGCCGGCCAATGCCGCCGCCATGGCCCTGCCGAAGCCTGAAAAGGAACTGCGGGTCGAAAACGTCACCATCGTTCCGCCGGGAGAAAGAAAGCCGACCGTCACCGGGCTTGGCTTCATCGTGACCGCCGGAAACGCGCTCGGCGTCATCGGCCCCTCCGGCTCGGGTAAATCCACGCTCGCGCGCATTCTCACCGGCGCGTGGATGCCGGCGGCCGGCAAGGTACGGCTGGACGGTGCAAGTTTCGAGCAGTGGGATCGTGAGGCGCTGGGCCGCCACATCGGCTATCTGCCGCAGGGCGTGGAGCTGTTCGATGGCACGATCGGCGAAAATATCTCCCGTTTCGAGGATAATCCCGATCCTGACGCCATCATCGCGGCGGCCAGGGCTGCGGGCGCGCATGAACTGATCCTGCGTTTCGAAAAGGGTTATGACAGCGATATCGGCGAGGCGGGTTCGGCGCTTTCCGCCGGGCAGCGCCAGCGCATCGGCCTTGCCCGCGCGCTATACCGCGATCCCTTCATCGTGGTGCTGGACGAACCCAACGCCAATCTCGATGCGGAAGGCGAAGCTGCCGTGGTCAAGGCGATTTCCTCGGTCAAGGCGCGGGGCGGTATTGCCGTCGTCGTCGCCCACCGGCCGAGCGCCATCGGTGCTGTCGATTTCATTTTGATGATGGAAGAGGGGCGGATGAAGGCCTTCGGCCCGCGTGACGAGGTGCTTTCGAAGGTACTGCGCGTTCCGCAAACGCAGGCGGCCAAGGGATTTACCGCATCCGCCCAGACGATCTCGCCGCTGCGCGTCGTCGCCAATACCCAGCCGCAGGCGTTGGTGCTGGAAGACGTCCGTGAAGAGAACAGCCAGGAAGGAGATGCGGATGTCAAACATTGACCAGCGCAGCCATGTGTCCCGCTCCATCCGCAAACATCTTGTTGCCGGCCTTGCCGCGGGTGTAGCGCTGCTGGCCGGTGTCGGCGGATGGGCTGCGACGACCAATCTTGCCGGCGCGGTTGTCGCCTCCGGCCATCTGGTGGTGGATTCCTACAGCAAGAAGGTGCAGCACCCGAGCGGCGGTGTCGTCGGCGAAATTCTGGTGAATGAGGGCGACAGGGTAAAGGCCGGGGATGTGGTCATGCGCCTTGATGCGACCCAGACCCGCGCCAATCTCGCCATCGTGACCAAGCGTCTGGATGAGCTGAATGCGCGCATGGCAAGGCTGGAGGCCGAGCGCGACGATCTGCCGGAGCTCGTTTTTCCGCAGGCGCTGATGGCGCGAAAAGACGATGCCGATGTCGCCTCCGCCATGCGCAGCGAGACCAAGCTGTTCGAATTCCGCAAATCCTATCGCGAAGGGCGCAAAGCGCAGCTTTCCGAACGCATCACCCAGTTCGAACATGAGATCGAAGGGCTGAAGGCGCAGGAAGTCGCCTATGATAACGGCCTTGCCGTGCTGGAGGCTGAAATCACCTCGCAGAAATCCCTGCGCGAACAGGGTATCGTTTCGGTGCAGAGGCTGAACAGCCTGCAGACGCAGGCCGCGACATTCGGCGGCGAGCGCGGCGAAAAAATCGCCTATCAGGCGCAGACAGCAGGGCGCATCACCGAAACCAGACTGCAAATCCTGCAGATCGACCAGGAATTGCGCACCGAGGTCGGGCGGGAACTGCGGGAAATACAGGCGCAGATGGGCGAATTCGTCGAGCGCAAGGTTGCCGCCGAAGACGAGCTGAAGCGCATCGATATCGTCGCGCCGCAATCCGGCATGGTGCATGAAATGGCCGTGCACACGGTGGGCGGCGTGGTGACGCCGGCGGATCCGATCATGCTCATCGTGCCTGACGGAGACGAGCTGGCGCTGGAGGTGCAGATCGTGCCGAAGGATATCGATCAGCTTCAGGTGGGGCAAAAGGCCATGCTGCGCATGACCGCCTTCAACCAGCGTGTCACGCCGGAACTGGAAGGCCATGTCAGCCGCATCGCGGCGGATATCACCACCGATCAGCGCAGCGGTCTCTCCTATTATCTGGCGCGGATTTCCGTGCCGGTTTCTGAGCGGCAGAAGTTGAACAATGCGCCGCTGGTGCCGGGCATGCCGGCCGAGGCGTTCATTCAGACCAGCGAAAGGACGGCGCTGTCCTATATCGCCAAACCGCTCACCGACCAGATCAGCCGCGCCTTCCGTGAGGAATAGGAATCTGGGCCTGGTTTCCGGGCTCTATCCACCTTCGCCAAAACGGACGGCGGCAAAGCCTTTCGTCTGTGTCGGGATCGCCCAGACGCCGCCCGAAAATGGTGCTTTCGCCAGCCGGTCTTCGGACATGTTGTGTCGGTGTGATGTCAGGAAAAGGATGCTGAAATCAGGTCCTCCGAAGCACGGCATTGTGGGGTGCGGCACAGGGGTCGCAATCACATCCGCATGCTTGCCATCGGGCGTGAAAACGTTCAACAGGCCAGCGGAAACGCCCGCGCTGTAATAGGTGCCGCTGCTGTCGAGACAGCCGCCATCGGGTCTTCCCGTCTCTTCCGTCATCCGGGCCACCAGCACGCCCTCATCGAATGTGCCGTTCCTGCTGTCGAATTTTCGCCGGCGTATCCATTTCTGGACGGAATCGCTCTGCCACATGATGGAGCCGTCCGGGGAAAAGGCGAGGCCGTTCGGGCATGTCAGGCCGGTCTGCATGCGCTCGGCGCTTTTTTCGGTGATCCGCCAAAGTTCACCATGGGGCTCCATGTCCGTGAGTGGCACGTTGTGCATGGTTCCCACCCAGAAGGCGCCGTCGGGGCCGATCCGTCCGTCATTCAGCCGGCAGGGAATGCCGTCCGGTGACGGGAGGGAGTGGAGAAGGCGTGTTTTGCCGCTCTCCGGATCGAGGATGACAATATCCATGCCGCAGGCGACGATGAGGTCGCCGTTCCGACAGAGACCGAGACTCGAGACCGTATGGGGAAACGCCCATTCGCGATAGAGGCCTGGCTCAAGCGCTGCGGACCGCACCGTCCTGCCGAGTATATCGCACCAGAAAAGCACCTGTCGCCGCTCGTCCCAGACAGGGGATTCCGCAAGTGTGCTCATCGTGTCGCACAGAAGTTTCGCCTGCGACATGGCAAGCGCTTTTTCGGGAGTAGCCGTATTCATGATGCTCGAACCGTTGAAGATGATGGCGCGGAATTATTCGAAATAGTCCTGGTGGTTCTCGAAAACCTGCGAAAGAATGCCGAGGACGCGTCTCAGGTGCTTGCGCAAACCATCGGTCGCACGGGCTTCGTCCCCGGCCTTGATCGCATCGTAAACCGCCTCATGTTCGGAGAGCAGCCGCGCCATATGCGCCTCGTCGGTGATGGCGAGCGCGCGCAGGCGGTCCAGTCCCGCCTTCTCGCGGATCAATAGCGTCTCCAGCCTCTCAAGCCCCGTCGCTGCGGCAAGCGCGCTGTGGAACTGGTCGTCATGCACACGGAAAGCCTTTCTGTCCCCGCGGTGCATGGCTGCGCGCTGGCCGGTGAGGGCGTGTTCGATCTCCTGCTCGGCCTCCGCCGTTATGCCGATCTGGCACAGCCTGCAAACCGCAGCGACCTCCAGCGCCTCGCGGATGAACTGCGCGCTGCGAATGTGCTTTTCCGATAATCTGGAGACATAGGTGCCGCGGCTTGGCAGGGTGACGATCAGGCCGTCATCCCGCAGGCGGCTCAGCGCTTCGCGCACCGGCGTTCGACTGGAATTGAACAATTGGCCGATTTCGTTTTCCGAAACCGCCTGGCCGGGAAAAAGCTCCCGGGAAAGGATGGCCGATTTCAGCGCGGAATAGATCTGGTCCACGACCGGACGGTTAAGGTCCAGTCGCTCCATTGTCGGCACGGTGCCACCTGTTACGGGAATTTTCGGCATATACCCTCCAGCGTTTTCATAACCGGTATACCGGAACACAAGTCTGTTGACAACCGGCATACCGGTATGCAAATGATCGCTTATTGGGAAGGAGGCTCCCGAAATGCAAAATATCAAGACCTGCGTCATCGTTGGCGCCGGAATGGTGGCGAAGACGCATGTGCTCGCCTGTGCAGCAAGTCCGGAAAAAATTCGCCTGAAGGGTTTGGTCGATGGCGGCTCCGGCCGCGCCAGGGCGCTGGCCGTCGAAGCGTCGAAACACGCTGGATATGAGGTTGCCGTTTACTCCTCGGTCGAGGAAGCCGCGCGCGATGCGGATGTCGATTTCGCCATCGTCGCAACGCCGCCGAATGCCCGCATCGATATCGTCGGACAGCTCGCAAAGGCGGGCAAACACATTCTGATGGAAAAGCCCGTCGCCCGTAACACGCAGGAAGCCAGCGGCCTTGTCGCCCTCTGTCGTGAGGCCGGCGTCACGCTCGGCATCATCTTCCAGCACCGCATGCGGGCTGCATCGCAAAAAGCCCGTGAGCTTGTAGATGGCGGAATGCTTGGAGCGCTCGGTCTCTGCGAAATTTCCGTGCCGTGGTGGCGCGCGCAGTCCTATTATGATGAACCCGGCCGCGGCACACTCGCACGCGACGGCGGCGGTGTTCTGATCTCCCAGGCAATCCACACCATCGATCTGGCGCTGAGCCTTGCAGGGCCGGTCTCGCGCGTTCAGGCCATGGCGGCGACGACGCGGTTTCATCGCATGGAAACCGAGGATTATGTCGCGGCCGGCCTGCGCTTCAAAAATGGCGCTGTTGGCTCGCTGGTGGCAAGCACCGCAAGTTTTCCCGGCGCTCCGGAATCGATTGTCCTGCATTTCGACAATGCCAGCCTGCGGCTCGCCTCGGGCCTCCTGCATGTCGACTGGCGCGATGGCCGGCAGGAGACCTTCGGCGGCGCGGCATCCGGCACGGGCGGCGGCGCCGACCCCATGGCTTTCACGCATGAATGGCATCAGGGCGTCTTCGAAGATTTCGCAGACGCCATCTCCTCAGGGCGCGCCCCGGTCGTCACCGGTGAAGCGGCTCTTTTGTCTCACAGATTGATCGACGCGATCATCAACTCGGCCGACACCGGCAAGGAAGTGGAACTGCAGGATGACTAAAGCAATCAAGTTCGTCGCTCTCGGCATAGAGCACCGGCACATTTTCGGCATGGCCCAGAACATGCTGGATGCCGGCGCGGAATTCGCCGGCTGGTGGACCGAAGGTGAGCCAGACGTGGTGGAAGGCTTCGTCAAGCGCTTCCCGGATGTGCCGCGCGCGGCCTCCAAGGAAGCTCTGCTGGCCGATGGCAGCATCGATCTCGTGCTGATCGCCGATATTCCCTCCAAGCGCGCCGATCTCGCCATCGCCGCCATGGAAGCCGGCAAGGACGTCATGTCCGACAAGCCCGGCTGCACCACCTTCGAACAGCTCGATCGCCTTCGCCAGACTGTGGCGAAGACCAAGCGCATCTGGACCGTCGATTTCTCCGAGCGTTTTGAAGTTCCGAGCGTGACCAAGGCCGCTGAACTGGTCGCGCAGGGCGCCATCGGCCGCGTGATCCAGACCGTCGGCCTCGGCCCGCATCGTCTGAACCGCCAGATCCGTCCGAAGTGGTTCTTCGAGCGCGAATCCTATGGTGGCATCATCACCGATATCGCCAGCCACCAGATCGACCAGTTCATGTTCTTCACCGGCTCGACCGAAGTGGAGATCGTGGCTGCCACCGTTGCCAACTATGCCAACCCGCGCGATCCGGGCTTGCAGGATTTCGGCGAAGTGGTGCTGCGCGGCGACAAGGGCCACGGCTATATCCGCGTCGACTGGTACACGCCCGATGCGCTGCCGACCTGGGGCGACGGCCGCCTCACGATCCTCGGCACTGAGGGCTACATCGAGCTGCGTAAATATGTCGACGTCGGCAACAAGGAAGGCACCGACCGCCTCGTTCTCGTGAATGGCGACCGCTGCGAATATATCGACGCCTCCGGTGCTGGTCTGCCCTATTTCGGCCGCCTGTGCGACGACATCCGCAACCGCACGGAAACGGCGATGACGCAGGAGCATGTGTTCAAGGTATGTGACCTGTCGCTGCAGGCGCAGGCCAAGGCCGAAGGAGCAAAGGCATGATTGGCGTTGCAATCGTTGGTGCCGGCATCGGCGCCCTTCATCTGAAGGGTTATCAGGCGTTGCCGGAGCGCTTCTCCGTCAAGGCTATCTGCGACCTCGATCTGGAGCGCGCCCGCTCCGTGGCGGGTGAGGATACGTCCATCCGTCTGACGACCGATCTCGATGAGATTCTGGCCGATGAGAGCATCCAGCTGATCGACGTCTGCCTGCCGCCGCACCTGCATTTCCCCGTGACGCTGAAGGCGCATGCGGCGGGCAAGGATGTGGTCTGCGAAAAGCCGCTGGTCCGCTCGCTTGAAGAGGCAAATGCGCTGATCGACTCTGTCAAGAAGACCGGCCGTGGCGTGTTTCCGGTCTTCCAGTACCGTTTCGGACATGCGATGCGGCAGCTTCGTGCGCTCATCGATGCCGGCCTTGCGGGCAAGGCCTTTGTCGCGAGTTCGGAAGTTCACTGGAACCGTGGCGCCAGCTATTACGACATTCCCTGGCGCGGTACGTGGAAGGGCGAGTGCGGCGGTGCGATCCTCGGCCACGCCATCCACGCTCATGATCTTCTCTGCCACGTTCTCGGCCCGGTCGATGAAGTGTTCGCCATGGCCGATACGCGCGTCAACAAGATCGAAACCGAAGACTGCGCGGCGCTCAGCTTCCGCATGAAAAGCGGTGCGCTGGCGACGAGCTCGGTGACGCTCGGTGCCGCCGAAGATACATCCCGCCTGCGTTTCTGCTTCGAAGGCTTCACCGCCGAGAGCGGCACGCTGCCCTATCGCCCGGCCGAAGACACATGGCGTTTCATCGCCCGTGCGCCGACCACGCAGGACCAGATCGACGCAGTTCTGGAAACGGTCGCCGATGGCGAAAACGGCTTTGCTGGTTTTGTCGAAGCCATTGCCGACGCGATGGAAGGACGCGGCGGCAAGGAAGTGACTGTGAACGATGGCTTGCAGTCCATCGAACTCGTCACCGCCATCTATCGCTCGGTGCGGGAAGGAAAGCCTGTCCGCCTGTCCGACGCCGCAGAAGGCGAATGGATCAAGGGCTGGGCTCCGCGCGCATCCGCCAACGCATAATCATCTAAGGGAGGAAAAGAGATGATCGGTAAATACAGCATGGCATTGGCGCTCGCCATTGGCGCGGCGTCCTTTGCAGGCGCCGCCCAGGCGGCTGAGGAAGTGCGCTTCACCTGCGCTTATGACGGTAACGGCTGCGAAATTCTGAAAGATATTCTCGCGCGTTACGAAAAGCAGCATCCGGACGTGAAGATCGTCACCGACGTCGTGCCCTACAAGGCGCTGCTGGAAGGCCTGCCCGTGCAGCTCGCCGGCGGCAGCGGTCCGGATTTCGCAACCGTGACCGACCTTGGCGGCCTCAACCGCTATTATCTCGATCTCACGCCCTATGTGGACGCGAAATATTGGGAAGACAATTTCTCCAACGTGCTGAAATGGTACCGCAGCGGCCCCGACGACAAGGGCATCTACGGCATGCATACCCAGCTCACCATCACCGGCGCCTTCATCAACCGCACTTTGTTCGATCAGGCCAATGTGGCCGTACCCGGCAAGGATGCAACGCTGGACGACTGGGCGAAGGCAGCCAATGCCGTCGCCAAGGCAACCGGCACGCCTTACCCGATGGCCATCGACCGTTCCGGCCACCGTATTGCCGGCCCGGCCATTTCCTACGGCGCGAAGATTTTCGATGCGGAAGGCAAGCCCATTCTGGTTGATGAAGGCTTCACGACCTTCGTGAAGAAATTCGTCGAATGGAACAAGGACGGCACCATGGCGCGTGACGTCTGGGCCGGGCAGGGCGGCAATACCTATCGTGACGCCGCGCAGGAATTCATCAACGGCCAGCTCGTCTATTATTATTCCGGCAGCTGGCAGACCGCGCGTTTCGACAGCCAGGTTGGCGATGCGTTCGACTGGGAAGTCGTGCCGCAGCCCTGCGGCGGCGCTGCCTGCACCGGCATGCCGGGCGGTACCGGCGTTGTCGGCTTCAAGCAGACCAAGAACCCGAAGATCGTTGCCGATATCCTGAATTTCCTCGCTCAGGACGAGAATTATCTCGACTTCACCGTGCGCACCCGCAACGTTCCCGCCCACAAGGCCGTGGCTGACAAGGGCGTGACCTATACGGGTGCGACGCCGGCGACGCAGAAGGCCATGAACGCCTGGCTGGACCAGATTCCCGGCCTCAGCCCGATTGCCTATACCTATCAGGGTTACAAGAACAATCGCGCCATGTTCAACATCTCCGTCCAGCGCATCACGCAGGCCATCGTCGGTGAAAGCACCGTCGATGAGGCCATGGCTCGCGCGAAGACGGACCTCGAGGAAGCGTTGAAACAGGCGAAGTGATCCATCGCCTTCCGGTGCGGCGTATGCCGCGCCGCGCCGGATCGAAGGAGGACCCTCATGTATAAATTTCTTGCGCCCGTCATGGGCATCGTCGAATTGCCCTTCGCCTTCCTGCAGAAGGTTCTCGGCCACCGGCGGATCGCCTGGGTGTTTCTTGCACCCAACCTGATCCTGTTTGCGGTCTTCGCCTTTCTGCCGATCGTGCTGAACATGGCCTATTCCGTGACCGGCAGCGAACATATATTGCTTTCTGAGCGCCCTTCGGTGGGCGGCGAAAACTTTTCGGTCCTTCTTTCCTGTCAGAATTACCTCGACCCCAATTCCTGTCAGCGCGACCTGTTCTGGCGCTCCGTCTGGAACACGGTTTTCTTTGTCGTGCTGCAGGTGGGTTTCATGGTCGGCTTTTCGCTGATCACGGCCATCGTGCTCAACCGCGATATCCGGGCGCGCGGGTTCTTCCGTGCCGTCTTCTTCTTCCCCGTGCTGCTGTCGCCCGTGGTTGTGGCCTTGATCTGGAAGTGGATTCTCCAGCGTTTCGGCGTTCTCAACGCGGCGATGGAAGGCTTGGGACTCGGTTCGGTCGACTGGTTGCTCGAAGCCAATCTTGCCTTCGGCTGGTCGGTCTTCCTGTCGGTCTGGGCGCATATGGGCTTTTACACGCTCATTCTTCTGGCCGGCCTCCAGGCGATCCCGCGCGATGTCTATGAGGCGGCGCAGCTCGACAAGGCGAGCCCTTGGCGCATCTTCCGGCGCATCACGCTGCCGCTGCTGGCACCCACCATGCTCGTCGTTCTAGTCCTGTCGCTCATCAAGGGCGTACAGACCTTCGATGAAGTCTTTGCCTTCACCGGCGGTGGTCCAGGCTCGGCGACCACCTTCATCATTCAGTTCATCTATCAGACCGGCTTTGCCGGGACGCCCCGCAATTTCGGCCTTGCGGCTGCTGCTTCGCTGCTGCTCGCGGTGGTGCTGGTGGTGCTGACCGCCCTGCAATTCCGGGCAAACAGGAGCAAGGTCGATGGCTAGGATTGGCGCATTTCTGACCCGTACCCGCGGCCGAAACGGCAAGCTGCATTGGACCGACTGGTTGTCCTACGCCTATCTCGGCGTGGCCGTGCTTATGATGTTCGGTCCCGTCGTCTGGCTCGTGCTCTCCTCGTTCAAGACGGAGGCCGATCTCCAGCGCTTTCCGCCGCGCCTCCTGCCCTATACGCAGGAAACCGTGGTGGTGGACGGGCAGGCAGCGCCGCTGCCGGCCTATGTCGATAAGGATGGCCGCAAGTTCGGCATGGTTCGCCGCATCGGTCTCGTTGCCCAGGTGGTTGACCCGGCCAAGCCAACCGAAGTCCTGAAGATGCCGTTCAACGAGCTGAAGCCGGCTGAAAAGGTGGCGCTGGCGACGGAAAACTACACCGAGCTTTTCCAGCGCTTCAATTTCCCGCTCTACTTCTGGAACTCGACCTTCATCACGGTGACGTCAACCCTCATCATGCTGATCGTCAATTCCATGGCGGCCTTCGCGCTCTCGAAATACCAGTTCAAGGGCAGGGGCGTGGTGCTGGCGCTGGTTGTCGGCACGCTGATGATCCCGCAGACCGTCGTGCTGGTCCCACTGTTTCTCATCACCAGCCAGCTCGGCATGATCAACAGTCTCTGGGGCGTCATCATTCCGGGAGCGGCGACACCGACAGGTGTCTTCCTGCTGCGGCAATATATGCTGACGATCCCGGATGAAATCCTCGATGCGGCGCGCATGGACAAGGCGAGCGAGTGGAAGATCTACTGGCGCATCATCCTGCCGCTTTCGGCCCCGGCGCTTGCCGTTCTGGCGATCCTTGCGATCATGTGGCGCTGGAACGACTTCCTCTGGCCGCTGATCGTGCTGACCCGCAACGACAACTTCACCCTGCAACTGGCGCTCAACTCCTTCCAGGGGGAGATGACGACGGAATGGAGCAATCTTCTGGCTATGACGGTGCTGACGCTCGCCCCGATCGCGCTGGTCTTCATGTTCCTGCAAAAATACATCGCCACCGGCATTGCATCCACGGGCGGCAAATAATCCTCAGGGAGGAAACACGACAATGGCAAGTATTCAGCTTCGTCAGGTCAAAAAGACATATGGTGCCCTCGATGTGATCAAGGGTGTCGATCTCGATATCAAGCACGGCGAATTCTGCGTTTTCGTCGGTCCTTCCGGCTGCGGCAAGTCGACCCTGCTGCGCATGATCTCCGGTCTCGAAGAACTGAGCGGCGGCGATATCGTCATCGGCAGCGATGTGGTCAACACGGTTCCGGCCGCAGATCGTGGCCTTGCCATGGTGTTCCAGTCCTATGCCCTTTATCCGCATATGACGGTGCGCGAAAACCTGTCCTTCGGGCTTGAGAACATCGGCACCTCCAAAAAGGATATCGCCGAAAAGATCGCTCAGGTTTCCAAGATGCTGCAGATCGACCAGCTTCTCGAGCGTCGTCCCAAGGATCTCTCGGGCGGCCAGCGCCAGCGCGTTGCCATCGGCCGCGCGGTGGTGCGCGAGCCGCGTGTGTTCCTCTTCGACGAGCCGCTTTCCAACCTCGATGCGGAACTGCGCGTCGACATGCGCGGTGAGATTTCCAGTCTTCACCGGCGTCTCGGCAATACCATGATCTATGTGACGCACGATCAGGTGGAAGCCATGACCATGGCCGACAAGATCGCCGTTCTGCGCGCCGGCAAGCTGGAGCAATTCGGCGTGCCGCTCGATCTTTATAACCGTCCGGCCAATCTCTTCGTGGCAGGCTTCATCGGCTCGCCGAAGATGAACTTTTTTGCCGGCGAAGTGACCTCGGATGCAACGCCGTCCCTGAAGATCGCCACCGGCGAATTGATCCCGCTGCCGCAGACCGGCTTTTCCTACAAGCCCGGCCAGAAGGTGACGCTCGGCGTCCGCCCGAACCATGTGCAGCCGGGTGAGGGCGGCGCACTGACCATGTCTGTGCGCACCGCAGAACAGCTGGGCGGGGAATCCTATCTCTATGGTAATCTCGGCGACGGCACTCCGGTAACGCTGCATCTTTCCGGCCAGACCTCGACCTCGGCGGGCGAAGTCATCCGCCTGTCGGCGCCGCTGGAACATATCCATCTTTTCGATACGACGAGCGGGCTGACGCTCCGGCAGGACTGACAGCCTTTGGCGCAACCCGCAACGCAGGACCATTGACATGACCGATAAAAAACTCCGTTCCGACCGCTGGTTTGCTCCCGACGACCTGCGCAGCTTCGGCCACCGCTCACGCATGATGCAGCTCGGTTATGCGGAAGAGGATTTTGTCGGTAAACCCGTCATCGGTATCCTGAACACCTGGTCGGAGCTGAATACCTGTCACTCGCATTTCCCAGAGCGCGTGCAGGATGTGAAACGCGGTGTGCTGCAGGCAGGCGGCTTCCCCGTCGAAATGCCCTCGCTGTCGGTCGATGAGAGCTTCACCAAACCGACATCGATGCTTTACCGCAACATGTTGGCGATGGAGACGGAAGAAATGATCCGCTCGCATCCGCTCGACGGCGTGGTGCTGATGGGCGGTTGCGACAAGACGACGCCCGGCCTCGTCATGGGCGCGATCTCGGCCGGCGTGCCGATGATCTATCTGCCGGCAGGCCCGATGTTGCGCGGCAACTATGCCGGCAAGGTGCTGGGTTCGGGTTCGGACGCCTGGAAATATTGGGACGAGCGCCGTGCCGGCAACGTCACGGACGAGGAATGGCGCGGCGTGCAGGGCGGCATTGCCCGCTCCGCCGGTGTCTGCATGACCATGGGCACCGCCTCGACCATGACCGCCATCACCGACGCCCTTGGCCTTACCCTGCCGGGTGCCTCTTCCATTCCGGCGGTGGATGCCGAACACCAGCGCATGTCGGCAGGTTGCGGCCGGCGTATCGTGGAAATGGTGACCGAGGAGCTGACGCCGGACCGTATCCTGACCGCGACCGCGTTTCGCAATGCCGCCATCGTCGCCATGGCGACCGGTTGCTCCACCAATGCCGTCGTGCATCTGATCGCCATGGCCCGCCGCGCCGGCGTGCCGATGACGCTCGATGAGCTGGACGAGCTTGGCCGGATCACGCCGCTCATCGCCAATGTCCGTCCCTCCGGCAAAGACTATCTGATGGAGGACTTCTATTACGCCGGCGGCCTGCGGGCGCTGATGAAGCAGCTCGAAAGCCGTCTCGACTGTTCGGCGCTCACCGTGACCGGCCGCAGCATGGGCGAAAATCTCGAAGGTGCGAAGGTCTATAATGACGACGTCATTCGCTCGCTCGATAATCCCGTCTATGCGGAAGGCTCGCTTGCGGTGCTGCGCGGTAATCTTTGCCCCGATGGCGCCGTCATCAAGCCCGCCGCCTGCGATCCGAAATACCATATCCATGAAGGCCCCGCGCTGGTCTTCGACAGCTATCCGGAGATGAAGAAGGCCATCGACGACGAGAATCTCGATGTCACGCCGGATCATGTGCTGGTGCTGCGCAATGCCGGCCCGCTCGGCGGTCCTGGTTTTCCGGAATGGGGCATGCTGCCCATCCCGAAGGCGCTGATCAAGAAGGGCCACCGCGACATGGTGCGCATTTCCGATGCCCGCATGTCCGGCACCTCCTATGGCGCCTGCGTGCTGCATGTCGCGCCGGAAAGCTTCGTCGGTGGCCCGCTGGCGCTCCTGAAGACCGGCGATATCGTCCGCCTCGACCTGCCGCAGCGCCGCCTCGACATGCTGGTCAGCGAAGAGGAAATCGCCAGCCGCCGCGCTGCGTGGCAGGCACCGGCACCGCGTTATGAACGCGGTTATGGTTATCTCTTCTCCAAACACGTCACCCAGGCCGATCAAGGCTGCGATTTCGACTTCCTGCAGACGGATTTCGGCCGCACCGCCGGCGAGCCCGATATTTTCTGAGAGGCGCTATCATGTTGAAGCGATTGCTCATCACCGGCGCCGGCGGCAAGCTGGGCAGCATGCTGCGCGGACGGCTCGGCCATATCGCCGAGACCATCCGCCTTTCGGACGTCGTCGATCTCGGGGAGGCAGCCCCCCATGAGGAGCTTTTTCGCTGCCGGCTCGAAGACGAAGCGGCGGTTCATGAACTGGTGAAGGGCTGTGACGGCATCGTCCATCTCGGCGGTATTTCGGTGGAAAAGGCTTTTGATCCCATCGAGGCAGCCAATCTTCGCGGCGTCTACAATCTTTACGAAGCGGCGAGGCAAAACGGCCTGCCGCGCATTCTCTTCGCTTCCAGCAACCATACGATCGGTTATTACCCGCAGGGACAGCAGCTCGAGCCGGAAACGCCCTTTCTGCCGGACGGCCTTTACGGCGTCTCGAAGATTTTCGGTGAGGCCATGGCAAGCCTCTACCACTCCAAATTCGGCCAGGAGACGGCCATCGTCCGTATCGGGTCGTGCGAAGAAAAGCCCACCAACTGGCGGATGTTGTCGACCTGGCTCAGCTACGGCGACTTCGTTTCGCTGATCGAGGCCACCTTCCGCGTGCAAAAACTCGGTTGCCCGGTCATCTGGGGCGTTTCGGCCAATGACGACAGCTGGTGGGATAATTCCCATGTCGATTTTCTCGGCTGGCAGCGCCGCGACAATGCCGCGCGCTACCGTGCGGAAATTGAACGCGATGTGCCTCGGCCCGATCCTGAGGCCGCAATCGCAAAATATCAGGGCGGCGTCTTCACAGACGAGCCCATTCACAGGACTTGAAACACATCCATCCGCCCATTGCGAGGAGACAGATATGAACAATGAAACGCGCGAAAAACTGCTGACGATTTCCGTCGCTACCCTGGCGACGGCGCTTTACAAGCGGGGTCTGCGCAACCAGGTCATTCAGGGCGTGCGCCCGCTGGGCTACAAGGGCAAGAACATGGTCGGCCCGGCTTTTACCCTGCGCTACATGCCGGCCCGCGAAGACCGCAACCAGCTTGTTGAATTCCGCAATCCCGCCCATCCGCAGCGCGTCGCCATCGAAACATGCCCGCCGGGCCATGTGCTTGTTATGGACAGCCGCAAGGATGCGACCGCCGCCTCGGCCGGCGATATTCTGGTAACCCGCCTGATGGTTCGCGGCGGTGCCGGCATCGTCAGCGATGGCGGTTTCCGGGATGCGGCCACCATTGCCGAGCTGGATATCCCGGCCTACCACACCCGCCCTTCCAGCCCCACCAACCTCACCAAACACGAGGCAATCGAAATCAACGGCCCGATTGGCTGCGGCGATGCGCCGGTCTTTCCGGGCGATATCATCGTCGGTGACGCCGATTGCGTCATCGTCATCCCTGCGGGCATTGCCGACGACGTCGCGACTGAGGCGGTGGAAATGACGGCTTACGAGGATTTCGTGGTGGAACAGGTCAAGGCTGGCCAGACGATCATCGGGCTTTACCCCTGCACGAAGGAAGAACACCAGACGGCTTTTGCCGAATGGCGCAAGAAGAACAACCGCTGAACCTTACAGCCAGCCCAGTGCTTTTGCCGCGCGGATAGCTTCCGCGCGGCGTTTGCAATCCAGCTTGCGAAACAGGTTGCCGAGGTGAAACTTCACCGTCACTTCCGAGATGTTGAGCGTCTGGGCGATCTTCTTGTTCGACATGCCGCTGGCCAGCAGTTGCAGCATCTGCGCTTCCCGCTGCGAAAGCCCGCCATGCAGGGCGCGCGCCTGCGGTGAATTCACCGAAGCGGCGAAAATCGACAGTGCGGAGCGGACATCGGACGAGGTTTCGATAAAGCTGCGGATGCGGCGATTGTTCAGAAGCGGGGACAGGAAGACGCGCTCCTCCGACAGAACGCCGCTGCAGCCAAGGCGGGTCGCCGATTCAAGGGCGGTGAGGATATGGGCGCGGGCGGCGGCGTTGTCGCGGCGCTGATGCGCGGCATAGCTCTGCCAGATTCGCAGCGCGACCTTTTCGCGGTTGGTGACCTTGGGATTGGCGATCATCGCGTCGATCTGGCGGGAGAGATAGGCGCGCGGCGTGAAAAGATGCACCGCATCGCGCAGCCAGGCCATGACATAGGCGATTTCATCGCGCCGCGTCAGGCGGGAAAGATCCTCATGTGCGCTCTCCACCCAGTTGCGGCCCATGGGCATGCGGATCGCCGAAAGCGTCGCGGCCGCGTCCGCCCAGCGGTTGGCGTTCTGATAGGCGATGGCCGTCCTGATCTCCATCATCGCATGGAATTGCAGCCCTTCCGAAAGATGGATCCACAGACCGTCGAGAAAACCGGGGCGCACGGTCATCGGAAAATGATCGATCAGCACCTGCGAGGCATAATGCAGAGCGAACTGCATCAGGCTCGGCCATATCTCGGCCGCAGCGAAATGATCGAATTCATGTTCGACGAAATGCAGGAGATCACGCGGTTTTCCCGCCTCATAGGCAAGACAGGCTTCCGCCAGCCGCAGCATCCGGAACTCCTGCACGGCGTCATGCGGCACCTGTTCCAGGCGCGCGCGCGCCTCCTGCGCCGCGTGGCGCGCCAGAAGCGTATCGCCGCTCATCAGCCGCAGCACGATCTGGTGCAGATGGATGAAAAATTCCAGCAGGGGCTGCCCGCCCATCTTGCGCAGATAGATCAGAGCGCGTGCGGCGGCGGCCTCGGCCTCGCGGAAATTGCGGCGGCGGATTTCGAATTCCAGCAGCGCATTGTAATAGGCCGCCCATTTGCCGTGGTCGTCCATGGGGTAGTCGGCCATGAACTCGGCGAGACGGGTTATCACCGCGTCATTGGGCGTCAGGTCCTCGGCAATCATCAGGTTCAGCCGGAAGGTGCGCGCGGCGAAGGAAAAGCGTGAGCCACGGGCAAGCACCTTCAGCGGATCGAGATAATCCGACCCGAGACTCTTGCCGAGCAGATGGCGCACGCGCTGCAACTCACCCTGTTTCAGCAGGGCACGGGTAACGGCAAAGAGCACGGTTTCATTCGTTGCGATCATATCCTGCGAAAACCGCATGATGATTTCGCGAAACCTGTCGACGCTGCTTCGATAGATCAGTTCACGGCCATGGGCGCGTTCCAGGATTTGCGCGGCATGGGTCTCATAACCGCGGTCGAGCAGCATCGCCATGGCCGCAAGCGCCCGTCCTTCCTTTTCGAAAGCCGATGCGACCTCCACCACGGCGCTGCCGGCCTGCAGGGTGGCGAGACGTTCCCGAGCAGCCACGCTCAGAAGCCGTATCAGGGTAGGGTGGTTTTCGGGATTTCCGGTGAGGAAAGGCGGCAGCAGTTCGGTCCAGTCCGCCTCTGGCTCCGCAGAGGGGTTTTCCAGCCAGAACGAAAGTTCAACCGTCTGGGCGGGAGAAAGATGCGGCAGGTAGTTTTCCCGTAGATAATCAGCACACAGCGTTTCATTCGGAAAACGGGCCAGTGACAGAAAAGCCGGCCAACCCGCATAGTCGTGGAGGGCGAGGCGCTTCTGTTCAGGTGGCAGGTCTTCCACCTCGTCCGCACCAAGAAGCAGTTCATTCGGCCCGATGGTGAGCGAACCGCGATGCAGGATGTGTCGGGCCAGTCCGCTGATCCGCTGATCTGGCCGGCAGGCGATGACGACCAGACGCACCGCCTCCAGAATGGCGGCGGGCATGCGCGCGGCCCGCGCGAAAACCGGCACGTCCCACAGGAGACAGCCATTTTCGATCTCGTCGCTTCGCGGCTGGTGCGTGCGGCACACCGGCGTTTCGAGCTCTTTTGCAAGCATTTCCAGGAGCACGCTTTTTCCCGCACCCGCCGGCGCCCGCAGAAAGATCACGCCGGCGGTTTCGCTGGCGATGCGGCGGCAGAGGCGGGTGCGGGGCAGGAGCGTCATTCGCAAAGACATAGGGGATTTAATCTTAAAAACCTATACTCATCTTTCAAAAAACTATACCTTTTCCAGATTGTTCAAACGGACATGTGGTGAAAACTTGTGCTCACGCAACCGATGCACAAGGAACGTTCCACCGATGCAGCAACATCCGCTGGTCGCGATTTTGAACAGGCTCGGCACCTTCGTGCTGGTCATGATCGCCCTGTCCATCATGATTTTCGTGCTGGCCCGCGTGGTGCCGGGCGACCCCGCCCGCATGGCGCTCGGTCCTGCGGCAACGCAGGAGCAGGTGGATGCGTTGCGCGGCGAGATGGGTCTCGATAAGCCGCTCGCCGTCCAATATCTCGACTATATCGGCAATGCCCTGCACGGCGATCTCGGTTTCTCGCTGGTGTCACAACGCCCGGTGACTACCGATCTGGCGCAGACCGTTCCCGCGACCGTCGAACTGGTGCTGGTCTCGGTCATCTTCATGTTTGCCGTCGCCATCCCGCTCGGCGTCATCACGGCGCATTACCGCGACCGGCCGCTTGACCATATCGGCCGCATCCTGTCGCTCACCGGGGTCACGATCCCGAGCTTTCTTTTCGCCATCACGC
The DNA here is from genome assembly GCF_001526505.1 of Agrobacterium sp. D14. Classification (NCBI taxonomy): domain Bacteria; kingdom Pseudomonadati; phylum Pseudomonadota; class Alphaproteobacteria; order Hyphomicrobiales; family Rhizobiaceae; genus Agrobacterium; species Agrobacterium sp. D14. The sequence goes on along the minus strand of NZ_ASXX01000002.1, from coordinate 46,303 downwards.
TGCAATTGTTGGCCGCCCGGTTTCTCTCCGGCTGGCCGATCATCGGCAGGCTCGACCACGGGCTTGGCTGGCAGGGCGGCCCGACGGGCTTCATCCTGATCGACGGCACGCTGGCCGGACGGTTCGATGTGGTGCTGGATGCGCTGAAACACCTTGCACTGCCGGCATTTGCGCTTTCCATGGCAGGCATCGGCCAGATCACCCGCATCACGCGTTCCTCGATGATCGAGAACCAGCGCAAGGACCATGTGCTCACCCTGCAAAGCTTCGGCGTGCCGGAGCGGGTCATCATCTTCCGTTACCTGCTGAAGCTCTCTTCCATCGCGCCGCTGACGATCATGGGTCTCGAATTCGCGTCGCTGATCGGCAATGCCTTCGTGATCGAGATGGTCTTCGCCTGGGGTGGTTTCGCTTCCTACGGGCTGAACGCCATCCTGCAGAAAGACCTCAATGCCGTGACCGCCGTGGTGCTGGTCGCCGGCCTGTTCTTCATCGTTGCGAACCTGATCGTGGATGTTCTGATCTCGATCATCGACCCGCGCCTGCGCCGCAAGGAGGCTCGCTGATGGCTGATATGAAAATGCTCGAACCCACTGATCGGGGCTTAAGCGCCGGTTATATGATGTGGTATCGCTTCAGCCGCAATCCGGCGGCGGTCATCGGTTCGCTGATCCTCCTGTCGGTGCTGGTGCTAGCGGTCTTCGCGCCATGGCTCACGCCTTATCCGAAACATATCGGTGCGGTCGTCGATTTCCGCGCCCGCCATATGCCGCCGGATCTGGAGCACTGGTTCGGCACCGACAAGGCCGGGCGCGATATCTTTTCCCGTACCATCTTCGGGCTGCGGGTCTCGCTGCTTCTCGTCATCGGCGTGCTCGGCATTTCGGTGCCTGTAGGCACGGTGCTTGGCCTCGTCGCCGGTTATTTCGGTGGCTGGACTGAAAAGCTCATCAGCGGCCTGACGAATGTGATGCTGGCCATGCCGCCACTCGTCATGGCGCTCGCGGTCTCCAACCTCCTGGAACCGACACTGATGAACGCCATGATCGCGATCACGCTGCTGTGGTGGACCTGGCATGCGCGGCTGATCTATTCCGTGTCGAAGTCCATCGCTTCGGAAGACTATATCGAGGCGGCGCGTCTTGCCGGTGCCGGCCCGCTGCACATCCTCTTCCGCGAAATCCTGCCCAATTGCGTCTCGGTCATATCGGTCAAGACCACGCTGGATGCCGCCTTCGTCATTCTGTTCGGCGCGACGCTGAGCTTCCTCGGTTTCGGCGTCAAACCGCCGACTCCCGACCTTGGATCGATGGTTGCCGACGGGCGCCAGTTCATGCCGGATTTCTGGTGGGAAGTGCTCTGCCCCGGTGCGGCCGTGCTTTACGTGACGCTGGGTTTCAACCTGCTGGGCGACGGCCTGCGCGACATGTTCGACGTGGAAAGCTAAGGCCATGACTGAACCGCTTCTCAAGGTCGAAACCCTCAACGTCACCTTCACCAATTACGGCCGCACCCGGCAGGTGCTGCGCGATGTCGCCTTCACGGTCGCCGCCGGCGAACGCGTGGCGCTGATCGGCGAAACCGGATCGGGCAAGTCCGTCACCGCCAAGGCGATCATCGGCACCCTGCCGAAGAATGCCGCGATCACCTCCGGTGCCATCGTCATCGATGGCCGGGATGTGCTCGCCATGCCGCGCAGGGAGCGCGAGGCGCTGAAGGGCACGGCGTTTTCGCTGATCATGCAGGACCCGCTTTCCTCCTTCAATCCGGTCTTCAAGATCGGCACGCATCTCGATGATGTCATGCGTTTTGCCGACAAGCGCGACGGCGTCAACTCGTCGAAGGCGGAGCGTCGCAACCGCATCGCAGCCGTTTTACGCCGCGTGCAGCTCGCCGATACCGAGCGGGTGATGAACGCCTACCCGTCCGAGCTTTCGGGCGGCATGCGCCAGCGTGTGCTGATCGGGCTTGCCCTGCTGCACCAGCCGAAGCTTTTGATCGCGGATGAGCCCGGCACGGCGCTCGACGTGACGACGCAGGATGAAATCCTCAACCTCATCAACCAGCTGGTTGCCGAAGAAAACATGGCGCTTTTGATGATCACCCACAATCTCGGCGTCGTGCGCAAGGTGGCGGATCGGGTCGTGGTCATGCACCACGGCGATATCGTCGAAACCGGCCCCTGCACGCAAATCTTGCACGCTCCCGCTGCGGATTATACGCGCTCGCTGCTAGATGCGGTGCCGCCGCTCTATGGCTCGCGTGTAACGAATCTCGCGCAAAGCTCGCGGCAGCCGATCATCACCATCGAAGGCCTGAACAAGATTTACGGCAGGCGCAATGGCTACCATGCCGTGCGCGACGTGAACCTGACGCTGAAGCAGGGCGAGGTTTTTGGCCTTGCGGGTGAATCCGGTTCCGGCAAGACCTCGGTTGCCCGCATGATCATGGGCCTTTCCCGTCCCACCTCCGGTAGTCTTGTCATCGACGCTCCGGCACCTGAGCGCGGCAAGCGGCTGACGCAGATCGTCTATCAAAATCCGGGTACTTCGCTCAATCCCAAGCGTACCGTCAGGCAGACGCTTTCGCTGCCGTTGAAATCTATCGGCATGGATGGGCAGGTGCGGGAAAGCCGGATGCAGGAATTGATGGGACTGGTGCGGCTGCCGCAATCCTATCTCGGCAAATATCCCCACGAGCTTTCCGGCGGCCAAAAGCAGCGCGTGGCGATTGCCCGCGCGCTGGCGGCAGAACCGAAAATCCTCATTCTCGACGAGCCGACGGCCGCACTTGATGTCTCAGTGCAGAAGACTGTGATCGACCTTCTGCTGCAGCTGCGTGAGGAGCTTGGCCTGACTTATCTGATGATCTCGCACGACCTGTCGCTGATGCGCAATTTCTGCTCACGTATCGCCATCATGCTGCGCGGCGAGATTGTCGAAGAGGGTGTGACGTCGGCGGTCTTTGCCGAGCCGGCCCATCCCTATACCCGCGCCCTGATCGCGGCCATCCCCGTCGTCACCGACGAGGAAGAACGTCTCAAACCCACCGTGACCGAGGACGAGCGCATGCGCTTCCTCGTAAAAACGACCGATTGATGAAAGAGGAGCCTGACGTGTATCGCGTTGGAATTGACGTCGGCGGCACGAATACCGATGCCGTTGTGTTGCAGGATAAAACCGTTCTGGCGGGGGTGAAGGCCTCCACGACAGAGGATGTGACATCCGGTGTCATCGAAGCCCTTGAAAAGGTCATCGAGGCTTCGGGCATCGACAGGGCGCGCATCGGCGCCGTGATGATCGGCACCACGCATTTTACCAATGCGGTGATCGAGCGCCGGCATATGGACGAGGTGGCCGCGATCCGTCTCGGCCTGCCTTCCGGCGCCGGCCTGCCGCCCATGGTCGACTGGCCGGATGATCTCCGGGAAATCGTCGGCAACCACGGATATCAGGTGCGCGGCGGTTACGAATTCGACGGCCGCGAAATTTCGCCGCTTGATGAGGACGAAATCGTCCGCATCGCCGCCGATATCCGCGCCAAGGGTCTGAAGGCCGCTGCCGTCACCTGCGTTTTCAGCGGTATCAACGAAGCGATGGAGCTGCGGGCGAAGGAAATCCTGCAGGAACGCTGCCCCGGCCTGCCGGTGGTCATGTCCAAGGATATTGGCCGTCACGGCCTGCTTGCGCGTGAAAGTGCTGCAATCATGAATGCCAGCCTGCTGTCGCTGGCCGACCGCACCGTCGCGGCTTTCGGCGTGGCGCTGAAGGCTGCAGGCATCACTTGCCCGTTTTATATTACCCAGAACGACGGCACGCTGATGGCGGCGGATGTGGTGCGCGGCTTTCCCGTGCTCACCTTCGCGTCCGGCCCGACGAATTCCATGCGCGGTGCGGCCTTCCTCACCGGCCTCAAGGATGCCGTCGTTGTGGATGTCGGCGGCACTACGTCCGATGTCGGCTCACTGTCCCACGGTTTCCCGCGCCAGGCTTCGACCACGGTGGATATTGGCGGCGTGCGCACCAATTTCCGCATGCCGGACGTCTTCTCCATCGGTCTCGGCGGTGGCTCGCTGGTGGTCAATAGCGACCACGGCCTGACCGTCGGGCCGAAATCCGTCGGTTACCGTGTTCGCCGCGAGGCGCTCTGCTTCGGTGGCTCGACCCTGACGGCGACCGATATCGCGGTTGCCTCCGGCAAAGCCGATGTGGGCGAGAAGGCGCTGGTCTCCAGCCTCGACAAAAAGCTGGTGGATGCGGCGGTCGACAAGATCAACGACATGCTCGAGGCCTGCGTGGAGCGCAGCCGCATCTCGTCGTCACCAGTACCGGTGATCGCCGTTGGCGGCGGTTCTATCCTGATGCCGGACCGTATCGGTGAGCTGGAGGTCATCCGGCCCGAGAATTTCGCGGTGGCCAATGCCGTCGGCGCGGCGATTGCGCAGATCAGCGGCGAGACCGACCGGGTCTTCTCGCTGGTGGACGGACGCACGCGCGAGAGCGCGCTGGCCGAGGCGGAAGCGGAGGCGCGCGAAAAGGCGATTGCCGCCGGTGCGATTGCCGCGACGCTGGAAGTCATCGAACGCGAGGACATGCCGCTTGCCTACCTGCCCGGCAATGCCACCCGCATTCATGTGAAAGTTGTTGGAGAAATGGGAGCCAATCATGGCTGAGACACGCAAGCTGAAATATGACGAAGCGGCATTGCGGACGCTGACCCGTGAAGATCTCGACGCGCTGGAAATCGGCGCCGGCATTCTCGGCACGGGCGGCGGCGGCAATCCCTATCTCGGCAAGCTTCTGGCGCTGGAAGCCATGAAGGCCGGTTACGAGATGAAGATTCTTGCAACCGACGCCATCGAGCCGGACGCGCTCTGCATGTCCATCGGCGGCATCGGCGCGCCTGTCGTCGGTGTCGAGCGTATTCGCGAAGGGCGCGAGGGCCTGCGCTGCCTGCGGGCGATGGAAGAGTTGATCCGCACCCCGGTCGACGCCATCGTCTGCGAGGAAATCGGCGGTTCCAATTCCATGAACCCGCTGGTGACTGCGGCGCTGGGCGGCCTGCCTATCCTCGATTGCGACGGCATGGGCCGCGCTTTCCCGGAAATGCAGATGACCACCTTCTCCATCTATGGTCATAGTTCCACGCCGTCGGTGATGTGCGATCTGCACGGCAATGCCGTCATCTTCAGCCATGCCGTTTCCGAAGTCTGGCACGAGCGCATGGCGCGCGCCTGCGTCGTTTCGCAGGGCGGCGGCGCGATGCTGGCGACCGCGCCGATGCAGGCGCATTACGTGCACCAGTATGGCATTCCGAAAACCTACACCAAGGCGATTGCCATCGGTGAGGCAGTGATCCGCGCCCGCAAGCAGCAGGAAGACCCGATTGCCGCAGTCTGCGCGCTGGAAGGCGGAAAGCGCATCTTCAACGGCAAGATCACGGATCTGAAACGCCACCTGCGCGGCGGTTTCGCGGTCGGCGATCTCACGCTCTCCGGCTTCGACGATTGCGCCGGCCAGACGGCGGGCGTCGCCATCCAGAACGAATTCCTGCTGTTTTCCCGAGACGGCAAGGTGGAAGTGACGGTTCCCGACCTGATCGTCCTGCTCGATGTCGATACGGGTTATCCGATCACCACCGAAGTGCTGCGCTACGGCCAGCGCGTGGCCGTCATCGCCATCCCCTGCCACGACCTGCTGCGCAGCGCCCGCGCGCTTGAGGTCGTCGGGCCGGCAGCCTTCGGTTACCCGGACATTCCTTTCTCACCGCTGCCCGTTCCGGTCAGCAAGGCTGCCTAACCATAAGCGGGGCCAATGACCCGCAATAAAGAGGAGAACGATAATGAAAATGCCTGTACTTTCTTCCCGTCTCGCCGCGCTGGCGCTCGGCACGGCGCTCGTGTTGCCGCTTGTTTCTTCCGCAGCCCTTGCGGAAGACAAGGTATCGGTCGCGGTCAATACCATGCAGATATTCAGCTCGCTCGACCCGGCGAAGGTGACGGACTACACCGGCTACATGGCCATCGTGAACATGTATGACGGCCTGACCACGGTGAACGCCAAGGGCGAAATCGTGCCGCATCTGGCGAAATCCTGGGAGATTTCCGAGGACGGCCTGACCTATACCTTCCACCTGCGCGACGATGCGAAGTTTCAGGACGGTACGGCGGTAAAGGCTGCCGATCTTGCCTGGTCGATCCAGCGCCTGCTCGGCATCAACAAGGGCCCATCGAACCTCATCGTCGGCGTGCTGAAGCCCGAAAACGTCACCGCGCCTGACGATGCCACACTGGTCATGAAGATCGAGCGCCAGTTCTCGCCCTTCATGGCGGCGACGCCGCTGATGATGGCGATGAACAAGACACTGATCGAGGCCAATGCCAAGCCGGAAGACAAGTGGGGCGAGGCCTATGTGGGCGAACATTCCGCCGGTTCCGGCCCCTACAAGCTCGTCAGCTACAACCGTTCCGCCGATATGGTCATCGCCCGCAATGCCGATTATTTCCTCGGCTGGACCAAGGGCAAGCCGATTGATGAAGTGCGCTTCGTGCAGACCAGCGACGACGCCACCGTCAAGGCGCTGGCGGAAAAGGGTGAACTCGGTCTTTCCTCGCACGGGCTTGGCAACGACACCTATGAATCCATCGGCCGCATGAAGGGTTACAAGCTGATCCAGACCCGCACCGCCGGTGGTTTCGTCATCAAGCTCAACACCAAGGTCTATCCGACCGACGACGTTCATGTGCGCCGCGCCATCGCCTATGCGACGGATTACAAGACGATCCAGGAAGTGATCTATCCGGGCTTCGACATGCGCGGACCACTTTCCGACGCATTCAAGGATGCGCATAACGGCGATATCCAGCCGGGCGTCTACGATCTGGAAAAGGCCAAGGAAGAGTTGGCGAAGTCGAAATATGCCGGCCAGAAGATCACGCTGGTCAACAGCTATGTCGCTTCGCTGGCCTTCGAGGCCGAAGTGGCGCTGCTTCTGCAATCCAGCCTCGAGCAGATCGGCATCACGCTCGACATCAAGCCCGAGCCGTGGAACCGTATCGTTGAGCTTTCCTCCAAGCCGGAAACGACGCCGGCATCGACGCAGGTGAACATCTCGCCGACCTATCCGTCGCCGGATTCGATGTTCTATAACCAGTATCACTCCAAGGCCTCCGGCACCTGGATGTCGATGGAATGGTTGCAGAATGCGGAAATCGACGGGCTGATCGACAAGGTCCGCGCCACCACCGATGTCAACGAGCAGAACGCCACCTACAGGGAACTGCAGACGAAGATCGCCGATCTTCAGCCGGATGTCTGGGCCGTTGCGCCGAACCGCCGTTATGCGGCGAACAAGTGCCTTCAGGGTTACGAGTTCATTCCCATGCAAAGCTGGGACCTGAACTTCTCCAATTTCCATTGGGACTGCAAGGCGGAGTGATCTCCGCCTGATGAAAACCGGCCCCGCCACAAAGGCGGGGTTGGCCAGACTTGGAACTTCAAAGGGAAGGAGCATCGCCTGCGGCCGGAAAGGCTGCGGCATGCCCGAGGATGACGCATGATCCAGGAATTTTCCGAAGACGATATTGAACCTCTGGCCACGGGCGCCTGGATTCTGGGAACCGGCGGCGGGGGCAACCCCTATATCTCGACGCTCAATCTGCGCCGTCTTTATTCCGAGGGCAGGCGGGTGAAGGTCATGGACCCCATGGCGCTTGCCGATGACGACATGGTTGCCGTCGTTTCGAAGATGGGTGCGCCGCTTGTCGGTCAGGAAAGACTGGGGGATCCCGTGCATCTCGCCCGCGCTGTCGAGGTGATGGAGGATTATCTCGGCAAGCCGTTCCGGGCGATCATGAGCGTGGAAATCGGCGGTTCCAATGCGCTGTCATCCTTCCTCGCCGCCGCCGTACTCGACCGGCCGGTCGTTAATGCGGACGCCATGGGACGCGCCTATCCCGAAGCGCAGATGACATCTTTCGCCATCGGCAACCTGCCGATGTTTCCGCTGTCGCTGGTCGATGTGCGCGACAATGAGGTGATCGTGACGCGTGCTGCCTCGTGGAAATGGATGGAGCGCATCTCGCGCAAGGTCTGCACCGAAGTCGGTTCCACCGCCGCCACCTGCAAGGCGCCGCGCACCGGCAAGGAAGTCAAGGAGTGGGGCATTCATTACACCGTCACCAAGGCGACCGAACTCGGGCGCGCGGTGATGGCAGCGCGTGCGCGCCATGACGATCCGGTTCAGGCGGTTCTCGACCATGAGGGCGGCAAGCAGCTGTTCCGCGGCAAGGTGGTGGATGTGGCGCGCGAGACCACTGGCGGTTTCCTGCGCGGCAGCACGACCATTGAAGGTATCGATGCCGACCGCGGTTCGCGCATGGAGCTTGCCTTCCAGAACGAATGGGCGGTCGCCTTCCGCGATGGCCAGCCTGTCGCCATGACGCCGGACCTGCTTTGCCTTCTCGACACTGTCTCGGGCGGCGCCATCGGCACGGAATCGGTACGTTATGGCCAGCGCGTCACGGTTGTCGCCCTGCCGGCGCCGGAGCTTTTGACGACACCTGCCGGCATCGCCGCCGTCGGCCCGCGCGCCTTCGGTTATGACATTGATTTCAGATCGGTATTCCCATGAAACACATCGGTATTGACGTTGGCGGCACCAATACGGACGCCGTTCTCATCGATGGCGACACCATCGTCGCCTCCATCAAGGTTCCGACCACGCAGGATGTCCTGTCCGGCGTCAAGGCGGCGCTCGCCCACGTGGCAGGCCATGTCGGCGCGGCGGACCGGCCGATTGATGCGGTGATGATCGGCACCACTCATTTCACCAATGCGGTGGTGGAGCGCGCCCGGCTGGAACGGGTTGCGGCGATCCGCATCGCGCTGCCGACCGGCTCTTCGCTGCCGCCCATGTGCGACTGGCCGGCGGATCTGCGTGATGCGGTCGATCCGCTGATCTTCATGGTGCATGGCGGCCATGAATATGACGGCAGTCCGCTGGTGCCGATGGTTCCAGATGAAATCCGCGAAGCGGCGATGAAAATTCGCGATGCGGGCATCACCTCCATCGCCATTTCGGCAACTTTCTCGCCGCTGACGACGGAGTGCGAGGTAAGGGCGGCGGAGATTGTCCGTTCGGTGATCCCTGATGCACGCATCACGCTTTCCCATACGCTTGGCCGTATCGGGCTTCTCGAGCGCGAGAACGTCGCCCTTCTGAACGCAGCGCTGCAAACACTGGGCAAGACCACGGTTCAGGCATTTTCGGATGCACTGCGCGAAGCGGGCGTAAAAGCGCCGTTCTATCTGACCCAGAATGACGGCACGGTGGCGCTGGCGGATGTCGCCGCTGCGAACCCCGTGCACAGCTTCGCCTCCGGCCCGACGAACTCGATGCGTGGTGCGGCCTTCCTCACCGGGCTTTCCGATGCCATGGTGGTGGATGTCGGCGGCACCACCTCCGATATCGGCTGCCTTGTCGGCGGTTTTCCGCGCGAGGCGAACAATATCGTCCATATCGGTGGGGTACGCACGCTCTTCCGTATGCCCGATCTTCTGCCTATTGCGCTCGGCGGCGGCACCATCGTCGACCCTGTAACAGGCAAGATCGGTCCGCGCTCGGTCGGTTATCGCATCCTGACGGAAGCCCGCGTTTTCGGCGGCGAGACGCTGACGACATCGGATATCGCTGTTGCCGCCGGCCTGATCGAGATGGGTGACCGCGACCGTGTGAAAGACCTTGATCCGGCTTTTGTGCAGGCCACGCTTCAACGCATCCGCGATATGGTGGCAGACAGTTTCGACCAGATGAAGACATCAGCCGAAGACGTGCCGCTGGTTGCGGTCGGCGGCGGGGCGTTCCTGATCCCCGAGACGGTTCCGGGTGCGTCGGAAGTGCTGCGCGTGGAAAATGCTGGCGTTGCCAATGCGCTGGGTGCGGCGATGGCGCAGGTTTCCGGCGAGGTGGATCAGGTCTTTTCCGGCCTGAGCCGAGACGAGGCCCTTGCGAAAGCCGAGACCGAGGCGCAGAACGCCGCGGTCGCATCCGGTGCGGAGCGGGCGAGCCTAAAGACGCTTGAGGTGGAAGATATTCCGATTGCCTATCTGCCTGGCGGCGCTCGCAGGGTGCGCGTGCGGGTCATCGGCGATATCGCCTTTCATTGATGGTAAGAGGCCCTGCCAGCGCGGGGCAACGAGGGAGTGAGCACATGACGAAGATCGCACTGGCCATTCACGGTGGTTGCGGCGTGATGCCGGAAGACAGCATGACGGCCGGGGAGTGGGCTGCTGCCCGCAACGATCTGGCGGCGGCCCTGCGCGCCGGTTATGGCGTGCTGAAGGCTGGCGGAACCGCGCTTGAAGCGGTTGAGGCGGCGGTCGTTGTCATGGAGGACAGCCCGCACTTCAACGCCGGCCACGGGGCGGCGCTCAACGAAAACGGCATTCATGAACTCGATGCCTCGATTATGGACGGTGCGACGCTGGCGGCGGGTGCGATCAGCGCCTCCCGTGCCATCCGCAACCCGGTAAAGGCGGCCCGCGCGCTGATGGCGGATGAACGTGCCGTCTATCTGACGGGGGAGGCGGCCGACCGCTTTGCAAAGGAAAAGGGGCTCGCGACAGAACCTCAATCCTATTTCACCACGCAAAAGCGCGTGGAGGCACTTGCGGCGATGAAGCGTCATGCTGCCACGGGCACGGAAGCCACTGAGAACGAAAAGCACGGAACCGTCGGCGCAGTTGCGCTCGATGCGATGGGTCATCTCGCCGCTGCCACTTCGACCGGCGGCTACACCAACAAGCCGGATGGCCGGGTGGGCGATAGCCCGGTGATCGGCGCCGGCACCTATGCGCGAGATGGCGCCTGTGCGGTCTCTGGCACCGGCAAGGGCGAGTTTTTCATCCGTTATGTCGTTGGCCACGAGATCGCGTCCCGCGTCGCCTATCTCGGGCAGGATCTGGAGACCGCCGCCGGCGATCTCGTTCACAAGGATCTGGCGCCCTACGATATCGGCGCGGGCCTCGTCGCAATCGATGCCGAAGGCGGCATATCCGCGCCCTATAATACATCAGGCATGTTTCGCGGCTGGGTGACGCCCTCGGGAGAGGCGCGTGTGGCCACCCATGACACCGTCTATGAGGTGGAATTGTAACCGGCGACCGTGCCGGCCAAGTGGCGGCGTTAAAAAAACGGTGACATTAAGGTCTATCAGCGGCAAAACGTCTGAACCGAAACCGGCTCGTCTCTTCACCCATGGTGCTGGCCTCATGAACATCAAGCAGCTCGAAGTTCTGCGCACGCTTCTTTCTACCGGCTCGACCATCGCCACGGCCAAGGCCATGGGTCTCAGCCAGTCGGGTATCAGCCGGCTTCTGGCCCAACTTGAGGCGGATTTGTCGCTGACGCTGTTTGCCCGTGACAAGGGACGATTGATCCCGACACCGGAGGCGGTGCTTCTCGCCCGGGATGCGGAAAGCGTGCTGCTTGCCGTGGACCGCATGTCCGGCCACGCCGAGGATTTGCGCAATGGCGCGGCCGGTCCGGAAATCGTCCGCATCGGCTTGCCGAGCAGCATGTGGGAGAACTTCGCGCCCGCCATGCTGATCGACTATGTCCGGGATTTTCCCGGCGTTCGCATAGAGACTTTTTTCGAAACGACGACCGCCATCAACAAGCTCGTCGGCGAGCGGGTGATCGATCTCGGTTTCCTGCGGATGGAAGGCGAGATCGGGCCGGGCATCGATGTCGAGCGTGTCGCGACCGGCAAGAGCGTCTGTGTGGTTCGGGAGGATCATCCCTTGTCCAAGCTCGACGAAATCACCGTAAAGGACCTGCGCAATGTTCCGCTCATTCTGATCGGCCGGCAGCGGCCGAACCGCATGGCGCTCGATCAGGTCTTCAAGAAGGCCGGCGTCAAGCCGATGGTGAAGATCGAGACCCACACCAACAGTTCCGCCTGCGCCTATGTCGCGCATGGGCTGGGGGTCACGATCATCAGCAGTTTTTATGCGAATCTTTACCGGCACCTTCCCGTCGTCGCCCGGCCATTCGTTCCGCAGGCGACGCAGGAATTCGGCCTAGCCCGTGCTTCCGGCGCACCGCTGTCCATCGCTGCGCAGGCGCTGAGCGATGCCTTGAAGCGGGAAATCCAGCTTTCGCAAAAAATCGACTGAAAACGGGATTTTGGGCGGAAAATCTCATTGTCCTCATCAGGATGAAACGCGCCGTCATTCTGCATAGATATATGACGTTTATGCATAATATTGCGCCTTATTTATCAATCCGTCATAGTCACCAGCAACGAAACCGATAGAGGCGGGATACCATTCCCCGCCATCAATCGTGGGGAACCGATGATAAGATTCATACTGAGCCGTCTTTTGATGGCGCTGCCGACGATCGCATTCGTGTCGATCACGGTTTTCGCGCTCATCCGCTTCATTCCGGGCGATCCGGCTGCCCTGATGCTGGGCGATATGGCGCAACCGGAGCAGATCGAAGCCATGAGGACCGAACTCGGCCTCGACAAATCCATGCCGCAACAGTTCCTCATCTGGGCCGGCAATGTGGTGCAGGGAGATTTCGGCCGCTCCATCGTCAATGATGAGGCGGTGCTGCCGCTGGTCGTGTCGCGTTTTCTCGTCAGCGCCGAGATCGTCGTGGTCGCGGTGCTGCTCGCCAGCCTGATTGCGGTTCCGGCCGGTGTGATCGCCGCCTGGAAACAGAACAGCTTCACCGATCTGGCGCTGGTGGGAACGGCGACACTGCTGCTCTCCATTCCGACATTCTGGCTGGGTCTTCTGCTTCTCCTGTTCTTTGGCCTCAAGCTCGGCTGGCTGCCGGTGCTCGGATATGTGTCTATCAGCGACAATCTCGTCGGCGGCATGCTTTATCTCGTCCTGCCTGTCATGACGCTGGTGATCCATGAAATGGGCGTTCTGATCCGCATGGCGCGCGCCTCCACGCTGGAAGTGCTGCGGCTGGATTACATCACCCATGCCCGCGCCAAGGGCCTTTCGGAAAGCGCGGTTCTCTGGCGGCATGCGTTCAAGAACGCCTTCGGCCCGACATGGACGATGATCGGCCTCATCCTCGGCAATCTTCTCGGCGGCATCGCCGTCATCGAGACCGTGTTCACCATTCCCGGCCTCGGACGGCTGATGGTCGACAGTATTTTCGCCCGCGATTACCCCGTCATTCAAGGCTGCCTGCTGTTCGTCTCGCTGTCCTATGTGCTGGTCAACCTGTTCGTCGACCTTCTTTATCCCCTCTTCGATCCGCGTGTGGTTGCCGAATGAAAAAGTTCACACTTAACGGGCTTATCGGCGGCTTTCTCATAGCCCTCCTGCTCATCACCGCCATGACCGGCCTGTTCTGGACACCCTATGATCCGATGAAGCTCGGTTTCGCCTCGCGTCTGGCCGCACCTAGCACCAGCCATCTTCTCGGCACCGACGAATTCGGGCGCGATGTTTTGAGCCGCCTGATGGTGGGTGCCCGCGCCAGCGTCTGGATCGGTTTCCTGACGGTCAGCTTCGCGAGATCTGCGGCACGCTGATCGGTCTTGTCAGCGGTTATGCGCGCGGCTGGGTGGATGGCGTCATCATGGCCATCAACAATGCGCTCTTGGCCTTTCCGGGCATTCTGCTGGCGCTCGGCCTGCTCGCGGTTTTCGGCGCCAACCAGTATGGCATCATCTTCGCGCTGGGCATCGCCTACACGCCATCGATGGCCCGCGTGGTGCGCGGTGCCGTGCTTTCTCTGCGTGAGCGGGAATTCATCGAGGCGTCGCTGGTGATGGGCAATGGTGAGATCTACACCATGTTCCGCCACATCCTGCCCAATTGCATCGCGCCGATCACGGTTCTTGCCACCTCCATGTTCGGCTGGGCCATCCTCTCGGAAAGTGCGCTGTCCTTCCTCGGCCTTGGCGTGCCGCCGCCGGCCCCCACCTGGGGCAACATGCTGGCCGCCGGCCGTCCCTTCATCCAGCAGGCCGTTTGGCTCGGGCTTTTCCCCGGTCTCTGCATCGCGCTGACGCTGCTTGGCATCAATCTTCTGGGCGATGCCCTTCGTGACAGGCTTGACCCGCGCATGAGAGGTCTCAAATGACTGTTAATACACTTCTCACCGTTCGCGGCCTTTCGCTCGAAGTCGCCAGAACCGGCCACCGGGTGGTCAAGGATGTCTCCTTCGATATTGCTGCGGGCGAAATCTTCGGCATCGTCGGCGAAAGCGGCTCGGGCAAGACGCTTGCAACCCGCGCGCTCATCTCGCTTCTGCCACCGGCCATCGCCGTCACCGGCGGGTCGATCATCTACAAGGGGCAGGATGTCATGTACCTGCCGGTGAAGGAGCTTCGGCGTCTGCGCGGCGCGGAGATCGGCGTGGTGTTTCAGGAGCCGATGACCTCACTCAACCCATCGATGACGATAGGCCGGCAGCTGGAAGAGGGGCTGATCCTTCACACGAAGCTGTCGCCTGAAGAGCGCCGCGAGAAAATTCTCGACATGCTGCGCCGGGTCGGAATCCGCGATCCGGAAGGTGCGCTGACGGCCTATCCGCATGAGTTTTCCGGCGGCATGCGCCAGCGCATCATGCTGGCCTCGGTCATGCTGTTGAAACCCGCTTTGCTGATTGCCGACGAGCCGACAACGGCGCTGGACGCGGTCATCCAGCGCGATGTCATGGAGCTGATGGTGGAGCTGACGCGAGCGGAAGGCACTGCCGTTCTCCTCATCAGCCACGATCTGCCGATGGTGGCGCGTTATACCAGCCGTATCGTGGTGATGGAAAAAGGCGCGATTGTCGAACAGGGCCGCACCGAGGACCTGCTGGACGCGCCGCAGCACCCCTATACGAAGAAACTGCTTTCCTCCCTGCCGTTCCGCGGCGAGCCGCGCAGCATCGACACCTCCAAGGCGCCGATGGTTTCGGCCCGCGATATCGTCGTCGATTATGCCGGCCGCAAATCCCTGCTGAAAAAAGCCAAACCGAAGCGGGCGCTGCATGGCGTCAGCATCGATATTCATGAGGGCGAGGTCGTGGCGCTTGTCGGCGGCTCCGGTTCCGGCAAGACCACGCTTGGCCGCACCATCGCCGGGCTCGTGCAGGAAAGCGAAGGGCATATCCGCTTTCAGGGCCGCGAGCGCAACGAGGACTGGAAGGACTATCGCCTCAACTGCCAGATGGTGTTTCAGGATCCCTATTCCTCGCTCGATCCGCGCATGACCATTCTGGCGCTGGTGGAAGAGGCGCTGCGCCTCGTGCCGGGTCTCGATCAGGCCGCCAAACGCAAGCGGGCGCTGGAAACGCTGGAGGAAGTCGGGCTCGGTGCCGACTTTGCCGCCCGTTATCCGCACGAGCTTTCCGGCGGCCAGCGCCAGCGCGTGGCGATTGCCCGCGCCATTGCCCGCCGCCCGCGGTTCCTGATCGCCGACGAACCGGTCTCGGCACTCGACGTGACAGTGCGGGCGCAGGTGCTCGATCTCTTTTCCGATCTGCAGAAACGTTACGGCTTTTCCTGCCTCTTCATCAGCCACGATCTCGGCGTGGTGGAGCAGGTGGCGGACCGTGTCGTCGTTATGCAGGACGGCCGCATCATCGAAGAGGGTGATCGCGACACGATTTTCGACAGTCCGAGAGAGGCCTATACGCGCTGGCTGCTCTCGGCCATTCCCGCCCTCGACCAGAATGAAAAGGGCGGCGTGACACTCAAATGGCGTCTGGAAGATGAAGTTTAACAGGAAGATGACTATGACCGTGGCTGCCCAACTGAATGCGATCTGTGATGCACAGCCTTTCGTGACGCGCTTCATGGTGCGCAATCTCCTGACCGGCGAAGAGATCGGGCGCGGAGAAAACGAGGAGACGCCATCGGGCAGCACCCGCAAGACGTCGATCATGATGGCCGTGCTTAAGGCCGCCAGCGAAGGGCGGATCGATCTCGACCAGCCCGTTACATATGAAAAGCGGCTGGCGGAAGAGGTTGCGAGCGGCATGTTCCGTTATATGACGCCGGGCATTGTCATTTCGCTGCGCGATGCCGTCGCCGGCATGATGGTGCTGAGCGACAATGTCTGCACCAAGATGGTGCTGGAAAGGCTGACGCTGGAAGAGGTGGACGGCTATTGCAAATCGCTCGGCATGGCCAATACCCACCACCGTTTCCTCATCCCGCCGCTGGCGCTGGCGGCCGATCATCCGCTGAAAACCGTCACCACCACCTCGGCAGCGGATCAGGTGCTGCTGCTGCAGACCATTCTCGATGCGCAATCCTCACCTGATGCGCAGGCGAAGCTCGGTTGCAGCCCGCAATTGTGCGAATGGGCCATGCAAACGCTGAAGAACCAGATTTTGCGTTATGGAATCCGCTCCCGCCTGCCTTTCGAGGCTGTGGTGGCGAGCAAGAGCGGTCGCGGCAAGCGCGGGCGCATGGATGCCGGCATCGTCTACAGAAACGGCGCGCCGTCCTTCATCATCACCACCTATACCGACGAGGTGCCGCAGGTGATGCCTGACGGTACGCCGGGATACACCATCGCGCTTGAAACGATCGGCCGGCTGGCACAGGCCTGCTGGGACGGCTTTCACCAATAACAATCAATGACAACAAAGAGGGTAGAACAGTGAAAAAACTTCTTCTCGCAGGCGTTGCCCTGCTCGTGACCGCCAATATCGCGGCGGCCCGCGATATCACCATCGCGCAAAGCTCGGATTTGCGCAGCAACAATCCCGGCGTGAACCGCGACGGCAATACGGATGGGGTTATCCTGCACATCGTCGAAGGCCTCGTCGGTTATAACAATGCCGGAGAGGTGAAGCCACTTCTCGCCGAAAGCGTCGAGGTTGCGCCTGACGGCCTGACCTATACGTTCAAGCTGCGCAAGGATGTGAAGTTCCACAATGGCAAGCCGCTCACCGCAGAGGATGTCGTCTGGAACTGGACACGTTATCTGAAGCCGGAAACGAAGTGGGCGTGCCTCAACGATTTCGCCGAGGGCGGGGCAGCGCATGTCACCGGCGTCAAGGCCACGGATGCCTCCACGGTCGAGATCACCCTTGAAAAACCCTCCGCCGTTTTCCTTGGCCTGATGTCGCGGCCGGAATGCGGTTATACCGGCATGATCTCGCCGGAATCGGTTGCTGCCGATGGCAGCTTCGCCAAGCCCATCGGCACCGGGCCGTTCCAGTGGGACGAGTGGAAGAAAGGCGAATATATCCGCCTCGCCAAATTTGCCGATTATGTTTCGCCGGCAAATGACGGCAAGCCGGACGGTATGGTCGGCTCCAAGCGGCCGCTGGCCGACGGCATCAAATTCATGGTCATTCCCGATGCTTCGACAGTGAAGGCGGGTCTTGAATCCGGCGTGCTCGATACGGCCGAGATTTCGCCTGATCTCATTCCGGAATTCAAGACCAATGACAAGATGCAGCTCATCGTTGCCCGCAACAACGGCAAGAACCTGTTCTACATCCAGACCCGCGACAAGGTACTGAGCAATCCCGGCGTGCGCCGCGCCATGGCGATGGCTCTCGATCTCGATGAGCTGGTCGCTGCCGCATCGAACGGTACTGGCGAAGCCAACGGCTCGATGGTCTCGCAGGACTCGGTTTATTATGACGAGGCCCAGAAAAAGCGCCCTGCCTATGATGTCGAGGCCGCGAAGAAGGAGCTGGAGGCCGCCGGTTACAAGGGCGAGCCGATCTCCATCATCGCCAACAAGCGTGGCAATGTGCCGAGCTTCCCGGCCGCCGTCATGGCGCAGGCCATGATGCAGCAGGCGGGTCTCAACGTGCAGATCGAGGTGCTGGATTACGCCACGCAGGTGGATCGCCGCCGTTCCGGCAATTATCAGGTGATCTCGCAGTCGGTCGCCCCGCGTCTCGACCCGGCCCTGATGTATGCCTTCTATGTCGGCAACAAGGACAAGAATGCCTCCCTGATGTGGGACGATCCGAAGGCGATAGAGTTGATGAAGGCCGCTTATGTGGAGGCCGACCAAACCAAGCGCCAGAAGATTTTCGACGAGTTCCATGAGCTGATGTTGAAGGAAATGCCGGGCATCTTCCTTTACGACATGGTCGATGTCTGGGGCGCGACGAAAAAGCTCAAGGGCCAGCCGGTCTGGCAGTCGAACGCCCGTCTATGGGAAGTCTCGGTCGACAACTGATCCACTATGCCCGCGCCGGAGGCGGACCCCGGCGCGGGCTTTCCATCATAGAGCGTAAGGATTTGGCGGTGCATCTGCCGAAGCGCTTGCGCGTGCCCGCAAAGGGCGGAAATGCGAGGACAAGCCATGAACCGTGACGCCGTGATGTCGATTGCTGCCGAAATCGAGGCAATAAAGCCCGATTTCATCACCTTGAGCGACAGCATCTGGGATTTTGCCGAACTCAAATTCGAGGAGCAGCAATCTGCCGGCGTTCTGGCGGGCGCGCTCGAGGAAAATGGCTTTGCGGTTCGCCGTGGCGTGGCAGGCATGGAGACGGCCTTCATAGGCGAATTCGGCAGCGGCAAGCCGGTTATCGCTTTTCTCGGTGAATTCGATGCGCTGGCCGGCATGAGCCAGGTGGCCGATGTGGCTGAGGTGCAGCCGCGTGAGGCGGGCGACACCGGCCATGGCTGCGGCCACAACCTGCTTGGCGTCGGCTCATTGATGGCCGCTATTGCGCTCGCCCGGCATCTGAAAGCCAATAATCTGCCCGGCACCGTGCGTTATTACGGTTGCCCCGGCGAGGAGGGCGGTTCCGGCAAGACCTTCATGGTGCGTGCCGGGCTGTTCGACGATGTCGATGCGGCTTTGACATGGCATCCTGCGCCCTTCAACGGCGTACGCTCCACCAACAATCTTGCCGTGCTGGAATATTTCTACCGTTTCAAGGGTGTTGCGGCCCATGCTTCCAACGCCGCCCATCTCGGCCGCTCGGCGCTCGATGCCGTCGAACTCATGAATGTCGGCGTCAATTTCCTGCGCGAACACATGCCGCAGGATTGCCGGGTGCATTATGCAATCACGGATACCGGCGGCAAGGCGGCGAATGTGGTTCAGGCCAGGGCGGAAGTGCTCTATCTGATCCGCGCCCCGGAAATGCGCCAGGCGCTCGATCTTGCCGCGCGGGTGGACAAGGTTGCGCGCGGCGCGGCGATGATGACCGAAACAGAGGTGGAAATCGTCTTCGATACCGCCTCCACCAATCTCCTGCCCAACATCACGCTGGAAACGGCGATGCATGAAAACATGGTGGCGCTAGGCCCCATCGCCTTTGATGAGGCGGATATCGCTTTTGCCAAACGCATTCAGGACACTTTCACTGACGAGGCGATCAAAAGCAGCATCAGGCTCTACCAGATAAAGGGCGATGTCTTTTCCAACCGGAAGATCGACGGATCGACACCCCTGCATCTCGGCTTGCGCGATTTCGAGGGCCAGTCGCATTTCCGGGCGGGTTCCACCGATGTCGGTGATGTCAGCTGGGTGACGCCAACCGCACAGTGCTGGACGCCCGCCTGGGCGATCGGCACCAATCCGCATACCTGGCAGGTGGTGGCGCAGGGCAAAAGCCCCGCCGCTCACAAGGCCATGGCCCATGCCGCCAAAGCACTCGCGTCGACCGGCTTTGCGCTGATGACCTCGCCGGAACTGCTCGCCAGTGCCAAAAGGGAATGGCAGGAAAAGACCGAGGGCAGCAAATATGTCTGCCCGATTCCCGCCGATGTCATGCCCGGTTCCCATCGATAGAACGTGCTGCACCAACACGCCCATTCTGCTGAACCCGTTTCCCTTATCGCGTATTTTCGCCGGTGGAATGGTGTCTCACATGGGCGCGGCAAGCGAAAAGATGTGACCCGCCGGTGGCCTTGCCAATGGCAGGGTCTGCGGGTCCGGCATTGAAAACAGACCTTACTCCATATTCTTCGTGATCCTCGGTTTCGGCCCGAGGGTCCATGATTTCAACGGCTTATCGATCCTCGCCTGACGAGTGGGGGTAACGTTGAAAAAGCTTCGGCGCGGTTCCCGGCAATCCGCCCCGGAATTCCTTCCTTCTGAAATTCTCCCTCATCACCGCCTTGTGTGCCGCTTCGCCGCCCTGCCGTGAAGAAAGCATTGACGTTCGGACCAAAAATGGAATAAATATATCGAACGGACAGAAAATCGGTTTCATTATTCCGTTTTCTGTCTGTGAGGAGGTAGCGGCGGGCTCTCGGGTTCGCCTCCGGCTGGGAGAGGTGGCGCCGGACACCGAGGAGGAGAAAACAATGAAGAAATTTATCATCGGCGCAGCCATGTCTGTGCTTCTGGGCACGGCGGCGCATGCGGAGACCGTAGGCGTCTCGATGGCGCTGTTCGACGACAACTTCCTGACCGTGCTGCGCAACGGCATGCAGGATTATTCCAAGGAACTGAAGGGCGTGACCCTGCAGGTCGAGGACGCCCAGAACGACGTTGCCAAGCAGCAGAGCCAGATTCAGAATTTCATCGCGTCCAAGGTCGACGCGATTATCGTCAACCCGGTTGATACGGATGCGACGGCGGCCATGTCGAAGCTCGCCGCCGACGCCAAGATTCCGCTGGTTTACGTCAACCGCCAGCCGGTGAACGTCGATAGCCTGCCGGACGGCCAGGCATTCGTCGCCTCCGACGAGACGGTTGCCGGCACGCTTGAAGCGAAAGAAGTTTGCCGCCTTCTCGGTGGCAAGGGCAATGCGGTCATCATGATGGGTGAGCTTTCCAACCAGGCGGCACGCATGCGCACGCAGTCTGCCAAGGACGTTCTGAAGACCGACGAATGCAAGGGCATTTCGGTTGTTGAAGAGCAGACCGCGAACTGGCAGCGCACGCAGGGTTCCGACCTCGTCACCAACTGGCTTTCCAGCGGTATCGAATTCAATGCCGTCATCGCCAACAACGATGAAATGGCGATTGGCGCAATCCAGGCCCTGAAGGCCGCAGGCAAGGACATGAAAAGCTATGTCGTCGCCGGCGTTGACGCCACGCAGGACGCCCTTGCCGCGATGCAGGCGGGCGATCTGGATGTAACGGTGTTCCAGGATGCAGCAGGGCAGGGCAAGGGCGCTCTCGATGCTGCGCTGAAGCTCGTCAAGGGCGACAAGGTGGAGAAGAAGGTCTACATTCCTTTCCAGCTCGTCACGCCTGAAAACGTCAAGGACTACGTGGCCAAGAACTAACGGCC
The DNA here is from genome assembly GCF_001526505.1 of Agrobacterium sp. D14. Lineage (NCBI taxonomy): Bacteria > Pseudomonadati > Pseudomonadota > Alphaproteobacteria > Hyphomicrobiales > Rhizobiaceae > Agrobacterium > Agrobacterium sp. D14. The sequence goes on along the minus strand of NZ_ASXX01000002.1, from coordinate 25,105 downwards.
GCCTTCCGGCATCTGCGCCCGTTCAGATCGATATTGGAGGCAGATGCCGGTTTCCGACGGCGCCGAAGACAAGCTTCGGTGCGCGAGCGGAGTTCGATTGAATTTCAGTGAATTCAAAGTGTTGCAGCGCCTTTCATGTCGTGATCGACATGGCGCTGCAAGCCTCCCCGGAGGCAAGGTGCGCCGTCTGGCGAAGCCTGTTTCCGGTCATTTTTGTCTATTGTGGAGGATGAGATGGTCGTCAGTCCATCGACAATGGCTGCCGTGCGCGCCAGCGGAGCCGTGCCGAATGCGGAGTATCTTCTCGCTGCGGAAGGCATACGCAAGGAATTTCCCGGCGTCGTGGCGCTTGATGATGTGCAGTTCAAGCTGAAGCGCGGCACCGTGCATGCGCTGATGGGCGAGAATGGTGCTGGAAAATCGACGCTGATGAAGATCCTGGCCGGCATTTACCAGCCGGACAGTGGAGAAATTCGCCTGAAAGGCGCCGACATACGTCTCGATTCCCCGCTCGATGCGCTGGAAAACGGCATTGCCATGATCCATCAGGAACTGAACCTGATGGCTTATATGACGGTGGCGGAAAACATCTGGATACGCCGCGAGCCGAAGAACCGGCTGGGCCTCATCGACCATGGCGAAATGTATCGCCGCACCGAAACGCTGCTGGAAAGGCTCGGCATCGATCTTGACCCGGAAACCCGCGTCGGCGAGCTTTCGGTGGCAAGTCGCCAGATGGTCGAGATCGCCAAGGCGGTTTCCTATGATTCCGACGTTCTCATCATGGACGAGCCGACATCTGCGCTGACGGAGCGCGAGGTGGAGCATCTCTTCCGCATCATCCGCGATCTCCGGGAACGCGGTATCGGTATCGTCTACATCACCCACAAGATGAACGAGCTGTTCGAGATTGCCGATGAATTTTCGGTTTTCCGCGACGGTAAATATATCGGCACCCACGCCTCGACTGATGTAACGCGTGACGACATCATCCGCATGATGGTGGGTCGTGAAATCACCCAGATGTTTCCGAAGGAAGAGGTTCCGATCGGCGACGTGGTGCTTTCGGTCAAGAATCTCACGCTCGACGGCGTTTTCCACGACATTTCCTTCGAGGTGCGCGCCGGCGAAATTCTCGGCGTTGCCGGCCTTGTCGGATCGGGCCGCTCCAATGTGGCGGAAACGGTGTTCGGTGTAACGCCCGCATCCTCGGGCACGATTGCAATCGACGGCAAGCCGGTTTCGATCGACAGCCCGACGAAGGCCATCAGTCACCGCATGGCGTTTCTGACGGAGGATCGCAAGGATACGGGATGCCTGCTGATCCTGAATATTCTGGAGAACATGCAGATCGCCGTCCTGCAGGACAAATATGTCGCCAATGGCTTCGTGCAGGAAAATGCGCTGTCGGATGCCTGCGAGGAGATGTGCCGCAAGCTCCGGGTCAAGACGCCGCATCTTTACGAGCGCATCGAGAACCTGTCGGGCGGCAACCAGCAAAAGGTGCTGATAGGCCGCTGGATGCTGACCAAGCCACGTATTCTCATTCTGGATGAGCCGACACGCGGCATCGATGTCGGGGCCAAGGCGGAAATTCACAAGCTGGTTTGCGAGATGGCGCGCCAGGGCGTCGCCGTCATCATGATTTCCTCCGAAATGCCGGAGGTTCTGGGTATGAGCGACCGTGTCATGGTCATGCATGAAGGTCGGGTGACGGGCTTCCTCGATAGAAGTGAAGCCACGCAGGTTAAAGTGATGGATCTCGCATCGCGGTGAGGCGCGCCGGGATTTCTCGAGGAGGAATGATTATGAATACGAACGCCGCCGCCAACACAGAGTTGGACGCAAAATCCGGACGCAAGCCGCACCGGCACATCCCGCCGGAGGCCAATATCTTTTTCGTGCTGATCGGCATCGCGCTGGTTTATGAAATTCTCGGCTGGATTTTCATCGGCCAGAGCTTCCTGATGAACCAGCAGCGCCTGACGATCATGATCCTGCAGGTCTCGGTGATCGGCATCATCGCGGTTGGTGTCACGCAGGTCATCATCACTGGCGGTATCGATCTCTCTTCCGGTTCCGTCGTCGGCCTGACGGCGATGCTGTCCGCCAGCGTGGCGCAATCGTCCACATGGCCGCGGGCGCTTTACCCGGGGTTGACCGATCTGCCCTTCTTCATACCGCTCGCCGTCGGCATATTGGCTGGCGCCCTTGCGGGCTTCATCAACGGACAGCTCATCGCCCGCACCAAAATCCCGCCCTTCATCGCAACGCTTGGCATGATGGTGACGGCGCGTGGTCTTTCCAAGTGGTATACGAAGGGTCAGCCGATCTCCGGTCTGACGGACGGTTTCAACTTCATCGGCACGGGCATCTGGCCGGTCGTGGTGTTCCTCGTCGTTGCCGTCATCTTCCACGTGGCGCTGCGTTACACCCGCTACGGCAAGTTTACCTATGCCATCGGCGCCAACCAGCAGGCGGCACGCGTGTCCGGTATCAATATCGAGGCGCATCTGATCAAGGTCTATGCCATTGCTGGCCTGCTCGCCGGTCTCGCCGGTGTTGTCACCGCCGCCCGCGCCCAGACAGCACAGGCCGGCATGGGCGTGATGTATGAACTCGACGCCATCGCCGCAGCCGTTATCGGCGGCACATCGCTCGCCGGCGGTGCAGGCCGCATCACCGGAACGGTGATCGGCACCATCATCCTCGGTGTCATGACGTCTGGCTTCACCTTCCTCCGGGTGGACGCCTATTACCAGGAAATCGTCAAGGGCCTGATCATCGTGGCTGCGGTCGTTGCCGACGTCTACCGACAGAAGAAACGCGCAAAGCGCTAAATCCTCCTCCCAGACTTGGGGCAGGCCTTCAGGCTTGCCCCTTTTTTGTGTTCCTGTGAGCCGAGGGGGATCAGCTAAGGTTCATGCCTTGCTGTTCCGATAGTCGTGGACGGCCTTGCCGAAGGCTTCGAACAAAGCGCGCGACGGCGCGTCGGTTTCAGCCCAATATTCCGGATGCCATTGCACGCCGACGGCAAATCCCTTGGCGTCGATAACTGAAACGGCCTCGATGGTGCCGTCTGCCGCTGTCGCCTCCACCTGCAGGCGTGGCGCAGTTTCAGCAATCGCCTGCCGATGCAGCGAATTGATCTGGATTTCACCCGACATTCCGAGATGCTGTGCGATGCAGGAGCCTTCTCGCACATGCACCGGCTGGCGGATGGCGAAGGCCACGTCGCGGTCGTCATGTTCCGGCTTGCGATGGTCCCATATGCCGGGCTGTTCCTGAATTTCGGACGCAAGCGTACCGCCCAGCGCGACGTTCAGCTCCTGAATGCCGCGGCAGATGGCCAGCATCGGGATGCCGCGTTCGATGGCGCGGCGGATGAGCGGCAGGCTGGTGGCGTCGCGGGCCTGATCGAACGGGCCGTCGCTTTCCTGCGCCTCTTTTCCGTAAAGGGAGGGATGCACATTGGTGGCGGAGCCGGACACGAGCAGGCCGTCTACCCGGTCAAGAATGGCGTCGACCTCGTTTCCGTCCTCGAAGGCCGGAACGATGAAGGACATGACACCAGCCACCTTCAGCGCGGCGGAAACATACTGGTTCTGCGCGGCGTGCCAGTCGGCTCCGGTGAAATGCCGGATGTCGGCGGGAACGGCGATAATGGGTTTTGGCATGGTGGCTCCGGGACGAATCTTCGAAATTTGTGCGACTGCCGGCTGGCCAAGTCAAGCACGCGTTTTGCGTTATGACGATCCTTTATGCGCCTAAAGTATAAGGCGATGCCGGGATATTTCAGTTGAAAATAAAATACGAAGCAGAGTTTCCAAAAATTCCCGGAAAGGCCGGTTTTTCCGCGATTAATTCTTGGTGCGGGTGCTTGTCAGCCGGGCCGTAACCGTGCTTACTTTGCTGCGATGCCTGAACAGCAACGAGGGGAATTCAAAGCTGCGGGCAGCGTTCATATCTGGGAGGATATAGATGGATCGCCGTTCCTTTATGAAAAAAGGTGCGCTCGCGGGAGCTGCCACGGCAGCGCTGGCCGCGCCCGCCATTGCACAGCAGAATACCAAGATCAACTGGCGCCTGACGTCGTCGTTTCCGAAATCGCTCGACACGATTTATGGGGGCGCGGAAGATATTGCCAAGCATGTCGCCGCCGCAACCGACGGCAATTTCACCATCCAGCCCTTTGCCGCCGGTGAAATCGTGCCCGGCCTGCAGGCAGCCGATGCCGTATCGTCCGGCACGGTGGAAATGTGCCACACCTGCTCCTATTATTACGTCGGCAAGGATCCGACCTTCGCCATCGGCACGGCCATACCTTTCGGCCTCAATGCCCGCCTCACGAACTCATGGTTCTATGAAGGCAACGGCAACAAGCTGCTCAACGAATTTTACGCCAAGCACAATCTCTACGGCATGATTTCGGGCAATACCGGCGCGCAGATGGGCGGCTGGTTCCGCAAGGAAATCAATACCGTCGACGATTTCAAGGGTGTGAAGATGCGCATCGCCGGTCTGGCCGGCAAGGTGGTGGAAAAGCTCGGCGTGGTGCCGCAGCAGATCGCCGGCGGCGATATCTATCCGGCGCTGGAAAAAGGCACCATCGACGCGGCGGAATGGGTCGGCCCTTACGACGACCACAAGCTCGGCTTCCAGAAGGTGGCGAAATATTACTATTATCCCGCTTTCTGGGAAGGTGGCCCGGTCATCCATTCCTTCGTCAATCTGGAGAAGTGGAACAGCCTGCCGAAAAACTACCAGACGGCGCTGCAGGACGCCTGCGCCTTCGCCAACACCAGCATGATGGCGAAATACGACGCGAAAAACCCGATCGCCATCAAGCAGCTCGTCTCTGAAGGTGCGGTGCTCAGGCCGTTCAGCCAGGAAATCCTCGAGGCCTGCTACAAGGCCGCGCTGGAAGTCTATGCCAATATTTCGGCCTCCAATCCGGACTTCAAGAAGATCTACGAAGATCAAGTCGCCTTCAAGCGCGAAGGTTATCTGTGGATGCAGCTTGCGGAATACACGTTCGATACTTTCATGATGATCCAGCAGCGTAACGGCAAGCTCTAATTATTCGGTGACGGCGGACCGAGCAAAGGCCCTGGGGATTTCGGTCCCCGGGGTTTTTGTTGTGCGGACATGCCTTCACGCATCCGACAACAAAGGATGATTTACGATCAATTCCGTTGTGGGCAAAAGCAGCAGGCTCCGGGACCAGCCGGAGTGTCGGCGGGGATTGGCCACGCCGACCTCGGCAAAGGCCTTGCTCTCAACTGTGGAGGTGATGCGATGTGGAAACCGCTGAGCATTACGCTTTGGTTTAGGAAGAACCGGACGGGCTGGTCTGTCTCCGTCCGGTTCAATTTTCTAAGCAGATAAGCAAACGGAAGACGGGTGTGCACTCCCGTCTTCCACTCCGCAACTATAAGCGTTTCGCCCAGTCCTTACAAGACGCCGATCAGGGTCCGATCTTCGGGGGCTCGCCAAGATTCGGCATGCCCGGCAATCCACCCGGCTGGCCGAAATTGGGCATGGTGTTGCCACCCTGATTGCCGAAGGCGGGCACTTCGATCTTGATGGAGTTCAGATCGACCTCGGGCGCCTTGTCCAACCAGTAGGTGACGGATTCCGGCCAGAAGATCACGATGGCGACGAGGATGAGCTGCATGCCGAGCCATGGGATGGCGCCCATGTAGATATCCGATGTCTTGACCGTGCGCGGCGCGATGGAGCGCAGGTAGAACAGCGCAAATCCGAAGGGCGGATGCATGAAGCTCGTCTGCATGTTGATGCAGATCAGAACGCCGAACCAGATGAGGTCGATGCCGAGCGACTGGGCGATCGGCGCCAGCATCGGAATGACGATGAAGGCGATTTCGAAGAAATCGAGGAAGAAGGCGAGGAAGAAGATGAAGATGTTGACGAAGATCAGGAAGCCGATGGGGCCGCCCGGAATGCCCGACAGCATATGCTCGATCCAGAGCGAACCGTCCATGCCCTGAAAGACGAGGGAGAAGCAGGTGGCGCCGACCAGAATGAACACCACCATCGAGGTGATATGCATGGTGGAATGCATGCCCTGCTTGATGAGGTCCCAGGTGAGGCGGCGGTGCGCGGCGGCCAGCGCCATGGCGCCCACGACGCCGAGCGCACCGGCTTCGGTGGGTGTTGCAAGGCCGAGGAAGATGGTGCCGAGCACGAGGAAGATCAGCACGATAGAGGGGATCATGCCTGCCAGCACGCGGAACACCAGCGCCCGGTTGAGTTCTCCCCGCGCTTCCGGCGGCAGCGCCGGCAGGTCCTTCGGCCGCACGACCGACATGAACAGGATGAAGAGCATGAAGATGGCGACCTGCAGGATTGAGGGGCCGATGGCGCCCAGATACATGTCGCCGACGGATTTGCCGAGCTGGTCGGCAAGCACGATCAGCACCAGCGAAGGCGGGATGACCTGCGTGATCGTTCCCGATGCGGCGATGACGCCGGTGGCAAGCCGAGGATTATAACCATATTTCAGCATGATCGGCAGCGAGATGACGCCCATGGTGATGACCGAGGCGGCAACGGTGCCGGTAATCGCGCCAAGGATCGCGCCGACGATGATGACGGCATAAGCGAGACCGCCCGGAATGGCGCCGAACAGTTTGCCCGTCCCTTCAAGCAGATCCTCCGCAAGCCCGCATCGCTCGAGGATCGCGCCCATGAAGGTGAAGAAGGGGATGGCCAGCAGAAGGTCGTTCGAGACGATGCCGAAGATGCGCAGCGGCAGGGCCTGAAGAAAGGCCGGCGAAAAATGCTCCGTGAAGATGCCGATGACGCCGAAAACGAGACCGACGGTGGCGAGCGAGAAAGCAACCGGAAATCCGTAAAGCATGAAGATGATCATGCCGAGGAACATCAGTGGCGGAAGAATACCATATTCGAACATGGGAAATATCCTGAAGGTTCAGATCGGTGCGATCATTGCAGGGGTTTTTCGTACTTCGTATCGAGCGCATAAAGCCCGTTGAGGGCGCCTATGCGCTTGATGAGTTCGGAAAAACCCTGAAGAACCAGAAGGGCGAAACCGGCGAAGATGATGAATTTCACCGGCCAGCGGATGAGGCCGCCGGCATTGGAGGACATTTCGCTTTGATGCCAGGATAGCGTGAACATGGGCCAGGAAAGCCAGGCGAGGTAAAAGCAGCCGGGAAGCAGGAACAGCACGATGCCGATAATGTCCACCCAGATGCGGCTGCGCGGTGAAATCGCACCATAAATGATGTCCACTCGCACATGTTCATTCATGCGCAGCGTGTAGGATGCGCCGATCAGCACGATGAAAGCGAACATGTACCACTGGATTTCCAGCCAGCCGTTTGAACTGTAGTTCAGGGCGTAACGGACCATGGCATTGCCGGCGCTGACGAGGCAGCAGATGAGCACGAGATAACCGGCAACCTTGCCCAGAGCTTCGCTTGCAAGGTCTATCAGCGCACTTAGTTTTAAAAGCGATTTCATAACTTTCCCCTCTTCCCTTTTCGGGCCCTTTGCGGGTTTATGGCGGAGAGTAAAGCCCGGCGCCCCTGCTGCGGCCACGCCTCCACGTGCTTCCGCTGCCGCAGGCTCCAGAGTTCCTCCCCACAGAATCCCGTGTATGGTCAGGCGGTTCGAAAAGCAACCAAAACCACCATGAAACAGCTTGGCGGATCGTCCTTTTCAACCGTTTGCGAAAGAATGTTGCCCTATGACATGTTTTGCCCGGTTGAGCGGCAACGATGCATGCCGCTGCCGCTCTTTCACTGAGAACGCATTGCGCTTTTCGGCGACTTCATGTTACCTCTGGCTACGGAGAATCCGGCATGGGCCCGTGATCGTTCGCGGGCAGATTTTCCCGCACGACGGGCATGACGGATGGAGCACAAGGGGAAGCGGAATGAGCGAACACCACACGGGTCCTGTCGAAGTCGGCGCCGAGATGAACTATGCCGAGCACGAAAAGACCTATAACGGTTTTCTGGCCTTGACGAAGTACGGCACCATGATGCTGTGCGTGCTGATGCTGGCCATGGTCGCGGGTTTCTTCACCACCGCCGGCTTCCTTGGTGGCCTGGTCGTCTTCGTCGTGCTGTCGGCTGCGGGTTTCTTCCTGCTGCGCTGAACGATCCCGTTCATGAGCGGTTCCCGTTGCGGGGACCGGGCGATGCCGGATAACCGGAAAGGCCAAGCCATGAAGCGTCTGCTGTATTCTCTGTTTCTGCTGGTGGCGGTTGCGTATCCCGCTTTGTCACGCGATCTTTCACCTGCCGAGCAGGATAGTCTTCGCACGCAGATAGAGCGATTTCAGACGGCTTTGAGCGCACAGGATTTCGATGTCGTCGGCAAGACGGTGCCTCCGAAAATCTTTGAATTCATCGCAGGCGAAGCGGGTATTACCGTGGAGCAATTGCGCGGCGCTTTGACCGCGCAGATGCAGATGGCGCTCGCGGCGGTGAAGATAACCGAGTTCACCATGGATACGCAGGCGATCAGCCTTGCGCAAACGTCTGATGGAACGCCCTATGCGCTCATTCCGACCAGGACGGTGATGGAAACCGGCGGCCAGACGATTGAGGCGAAATCCCACACGCTGGCGCTGATGGACGGTGCGGACTGGTATTTGCTGCGGGTAAGCGATCAACAGCAGGTCACCATCCTGCGCAAGGTCTATCCGTCCTTTGCCGAAGTGGTGTTTCCCGACGATTCCATGCAGCCGGTGAAATAGCGCCGTCTTCCTGAACTCAGGAAAAACGTCCCGGCCGGAAAGGATCGACCGAGATTTCCGTCTCCTCACTGCTGGCCAGTTGCGTCACCAGACGGGCGGTTGCTGCCGATTGTGTCAGCCCCAGATGGCCATGGCCGAAGGCATAGATGACGGACGGCGTGGCGCGTGCCGTGCCGATGACGGGAAGACAGTCCGGCATGGACGGGCGGAACCCCATCCATTGTTTCCCGCCTTCCAGTTTGAGGCCGGGCAGGAAGCGTCCTGCTTTCTTCAGCATGGCTTCCGCACGGCGGAAATTCGGTTTCAGTTCCAGCCCGCCGAGTTCGACCGCGCCGCCAATGCGGATGCCCGTCGATAGCGGAGTGACGACGAAGCCATGGTCGTTGAAATAAAGCTGGCGCGTCAGGTTGAAAGCCTCGGGGGAAAGCGTGGTGTTGTAACCACGTTCGGTTTCCAGCGGCACGATGTTGCCAAGCGTCGCGGCAAGTTTTCTCGACCAGGCGCCGCAGGCGATCACCACTTTGTCGGCATCGATCTTGTCGCCATTTTCCAGCGTCACGATCGTACTTTCGCCGACGGCGTCGATGCGTTCGGCCTCGCCTTTGCGCAGGCTGGCGCCGCGGGCGATTACCAGATCGAAAATGGCGCGGGTGAAATCGTAAGGGTCGGAGACCTGCAGGCCATCCGGCGAAAACACGGCATGGCGGAACTGGGGCGCGAGACCCGGCTGCAGTTCCTCGATTTCAGGGCGGCCGACGCGCTGAAAGGTGAAGCCTGCGCTTTCCTTTTCGTCCCAGTCCCTGCGGGCAGCATTGAGACTTGCCTCGCTGTCATAAAGATCGAGCGTGCCGGTTTTCGAAACGAGATGCGAAAGTTCCGGCATCGCCGCGACATGGGCCATTTCCATGGCAGCCAGCCGGTTGATGTCGGTGAGTGACTTCAGCCCATGGCGAAAATTACGCTCGGCGCTCGCGCGCCAGAAACGCCACAGCCAGGGTGCGATCTTTGCCGCATAGGCGGGCGGCACACTGAGCGGGCCGAGCGGATCGAACAGCCAGCGCGGTGCTTTTTTCATAATGCCGGGAGCCGGAATGGGGATGATTTCGGGGAAGGCCAGAATGCCGGCATTGCCGGAACTCGCGCCCCGGGCAACCTCGCCGCGCTCCAGCAGCACCACCTCACGTCCGGCATTCTGCAGATAAAGCGCCGCCATGGAACCGATAATGCCGGTGCCGATCATCAGCACATCGCATTTCAGGGTTTTGGTCATCGGCGCTCCTGCAACACAAATCTTTCAACCCCGCCATAACAATGAATGCCGCCCCGATGAAAGGCCGTATCGTGTTGCCGGCGCAGAAATATCAGCACTGTGGCAAATAAGCGGTCCGAAATAGACAAGGCGAATATATTCGCGATGAAGCATATCGGCAGTCGATTGAGGCTCCGGATCAATAGTTATAGTTCATTATTAATCGCAATTTAACGGTGTCCGGCTAGTTTCGCGTGCAGGCGGGCCGACCGTTTTTCATCTCTATATTTCGAGGGTGAAGCAGGTCTGCATATGGATTACTGTTTGAGGGTTCAAAAAGATGTCTCACTTTTCCAAACTCGGTCTGGATGCTTCCGCGGTGCTTGATGCGCTGAGCCGCTCACAGGCCATCATCGAGTTCGATCTGACCGGCAAGATTTTGAAAGCGAACGATAATTTCTGCAAGGCCGTCGGCTATCAGCAGTCTGAAATCGTTGGGCGTACCCACAGCATGTTCCTGTCTCCCGAAGATGCGGCCTCGCCTGAATACAAGAGCTTCTGGGCAAAGCTGTCGCGTGGCGAATACGATCAGGGTCAGTATCGACGTCGGGCCAAGAATGGCGATGAAATCTGGATCGAAGCTTCCTACAATCCGGTGTTCCGTTTCGGTAAACCCTACAAGGTGGTCAAGATTGCAACCGACATCACCTCGATCAAGCGCAAGAGCGCCGAGGATGACGGGAAACTGGCGGCGCTCTCCCGCGCGCAGGCCATGATTGAATTTACGCCTGACGGAAAAATCCTCAGCGCCAACGAAAATTTCCTCTCGACGCTTGGTTACACGGCGGAAGACATCATCGGCAAACATCATTCGATGTTCTGCGAGCCGGCCTATGCCCAGTCCCAGGACTATCGGGATTTCTGGAAGGAACTCGGAAAGGGCCACTTCTCGACGGGGCAGTTCATGCGCCTTGGCAAGGATGGCAAACGCGTCTTCATTCAGGCCTCCTATAATCCGATCATCGATGATCGGGGCCGCGTCTTCAAGGTGGTGAAATTCGCTTTCGATGTGACGGACCGGATGCATGCGGTCGAGGAACTTGGTGCTGCGCTCGAGCGGCTTTCTCAATGCAATATCCGTATTACGCTGGACAAACCCTTCGTCGGCGAGTTCGAACGGCTGCGTTGCGATTTCAATAAATCCATCGCTGAATTCCAGAAGACGCTGGAAAACGTTCTCGGGCAGACCGGAGACCTGACCCGCAGCAGCCAGGAAGTCAGCGAAGCCTCCGTCAATCTCGCCGAACGTTCGCGTGAGCAGGCGGTGGCGCTTGAGGAGACTTCGGCAGCACTCGAAGAAATCACCGCGACGGTCCGTTCGTCGACAGAAAACATGAAAGAGACGCGCAAGCTCGTTCAAAGCGCGCGGACATCCACCGTGGCCTCCACCGAGGTCGTGGAGCGGACCGTCGATGCCATGCAGCGTATCGAGACCGCCTCGCGGGAAATCAGCCAGATCATCGGTGTGATCGACGAAATCGCCTTCCAGACGAACCTGCTGGCGCTGAATGCTGGCGTGGAAGCCGCACGTGCGGGCGAAGCGGGCAAGGGTTTTGCGGTGGTGGCGCAGGAAGTGCGCGAGCTGGCGCAGCGTTCCGCTAATGCCGCGAAGGAAATCAAGGCGCTGATCAACAATTCCGGCACCGAGGTTCTGGAAGGCGTCAGGCTGGTGGGCGAAACCGGCGAAGCGCTGAAGCAGATCGACGCGCTGGTCAGGCACATTGACGGCAATGTCGACATGATCGCCAAGGCGGCGGACGAGCAGGCCGTCGGCATCAGCGAGATCAACAAGGCGGTCAACCGGCTCGACCGGATGACCCAGGAGAATGCGGCGATGAGCGCCCGTACCACGGTGATCAGCACGACGCTGGCGCAGGGTGCGGATGCGCTGGCGCAGCTTGTCAGCCTGTTCAAGCTGAACCGCCGTACGGTGCAGCGGGAAGACGGATCGTCCACCCGCTCGGATACTCCGAATACCACCCGGCGCGACCAGACGTCGGCACGGGCGGCCGCGTAAAGGAGCGGGCTCAGGCCCGCTTCAGCTTGAAAATGAGGTTCGGTGGATGCGGATGCTTTTGAACGGGCATCCGCATGGCTTTGTCACCGCAGCGCCGGTCGTTCGATACCGAGATGGTCGCGCAGCGTCGAGCCTTCGTAGTCCTTGCGGAACAGGCCGCGCTCCTGCAGCAGCGGCACGACCTCGCGATTGAATTCCTCCAGCCCGCCGGGGAAGAAGGGCGGCATGACGTTGAAGCCGTCGGCCGCACCGTTTTCGAACCATTCCTGCATCCGGTCCGCCACATCCTTGGCCGTGCCCATGACGATATGGTGGCCGCGGCCGGCGGCGACGCGCAGCGCCAGCTCCCGGATCGTCAGCTTTTCGCGGCGCGCCAGTTCGGTCAGAAGTTCGGCGCGGCTACGCAGCTGGTCGGAAATCGGCAGGTCCGGCAGCGGGCCATCGAGATCGTAATCAGTGAGGTTGTGGCCGATGCGTTCTTCAAGCAGCGGCATGGCGCTCTTGATGTCCGTCCAACGGTTCAGTTCCTTCAGCTTTTCGCCAGCCTCTTCGAAGCTCCTGCCGATGATCGGCATGAAACCGGGCATCACGGCGACGCTGGCCGGGTCGCGGCCGAACTTCTCCACGCGTGCCTTGAGGCTGGTATAGAAGGCCTGCGCTTCGGAAATCGCCTGCTGGGCGGTGAATACGATGTCGGCGGTGCGGGCGGCGAGATCCTGCCCCGGCCCGGAAGAGCCGGCCTGGATGAGAACCGGGTGGCCCTGCGGCGAACGCGGAATATTGAGCGGTCCCTTGACCGTGAAATATTTGCCCTCGTGGTTGAGGATATGGACCTTTTCCGGATCGACATAACGGCCCGCCTGCTTGTCCTTGACGAAGGCGTCGTCATCCCAGCTGTCCCACAGGCCGCGAACGACATTCACATATTCTTCCGCCACCGCATAACGTTCGTCATGCTCAGGATGGTCCTTGGAAAAATTCGCCGCCGTGCGGGCATAGGAGGTGGTGACGATGTTCCACGCCGCGCGGCCGTGGCTCAGATGATCGATGGACGCGAAGGCGCGGGCGGTGTGGTAAGGCTCGCCATAGGTGGTGGAGGCGGTGGCGGCCAGCCCGATCTTGTCGGTGACCATGGCCAATGCGGCAAGCAGGGTCAGCGGCTCGAAACGCGCGATCATCGAGGGATGGGCGTCAACGCCGCTGGTCAAGCCATCGGCGAGGAATACCATGTCGAATTTCGCCGCTTCGGCCATTTTCGTAACACGGGTGAGCAGATCGAAATTTTCGCTGCCGGCTTCGGCATCGGGGTGACGCCAGCCGGAAACGTGGTGCCCGGCGCCCTGCAGGAAAAGGCCGAGATGCATCTGTCTTTTGCGTGTCGTGGTGGTCATGGGGATCATGCCTTCATGTCGGTCGAGTTATATTTGCGATACCAGGAGCGTTTCGAGCTTCCTGAGGTCGGTTGCAGTCTTCATGGACCGCACCAGTGCCGGAATGCCGGCGAATTTTTCATTGCCGCCGGTCGCATCGGCAAATTTTTCGGTCGGGTCATCGATGCCAGGAAGGCCGTCGACACGGCGCGACAGCACCGTGCCGTCCTTCTTCGTCACGTCGATGACCACGAACCGGGTGGTCGGATCGGGCGAGAGGCGGCGGGCGGTCTCATCATGCCGGCGCGAGACTTTTGCCGAAAGGGCAAGCAGATCGGCGCGCGTTGGGCACTCATCGAAATGACCGATACCGAGCGCTCCATCCGTCAGCGCTGCGGCAAAGACATATTCTGCGCTGAAGCGTGCATCGATGCCGGTCGTGGGCGTGGCGGGCCCAACGAGGGCGGCATCGCCGCCGGGCGGGAAGGTGATGGTGACCGTTTCGATCTCGTCCGGCGTCAGATCATTGCTGTTGCGCAGCGCCAGCGCGCCGACGGCGACGGGATGGCTGGCGGTGCAGCAGGGAAAGGCCTTGAGGGTGAGGCCGGGCGAGACGATCTGCCAGGGTGCGCCCCAGCCGGAGAGAACACGTTTCGGCTGCTCGGCGCCGAAGGCGTAGGCGGAATAAAAACCGATGGGGTTTTCCAGAAAATCCGGCGCGCCCTGAAAGCCCGATCGCGCCAGCCGCGCGGCGGTAAGGCCGGCGCGCGTGGCGAGCCCGGCATGCAGCGGCTTGGCGTCATAGCCGAATTGCAGGCGAAGCCCTGCCGATTGCGTGGCTGCAAGGCCGAGCGCAACGGCCGTGGTCTGCGGATCGAATTTCAGGAGATGGGCAATCGCTGCCGCGGCACCGATGGGGCCGAGAGTGGCGGTGGCGTGGAAGCCGTTTTCGTAATGTTTGGTGCCGAGCGAGAGGCCGAGACGCGCCATGGTTTCCAGCCCGACGATATAGGCGGCGGTGAAGGCATCGGCCGTGGAGCCCTCTTCGACCGCGATGGCCAGCAAAGCGGGAATGATGGCGACAGTCGGGTGGCCGCGCACGCTGCCGTGGACATCGTCATAATCAAGCACATGCCCGGCGTGACCGTTGATGAGGGCGGCGGTAAAGGCATTCGTGCGCAGATCGTGGCCGATAATGCCCGCCGTGCCTGACGTGCCGGGTGTAAAGCTGTCGATCAGGATTTTCGTGCTTCTGTCGGCAGCGCCGCCCAGCACGCAGGCAAAAAAGTCGATCAGCGCCGTGCGGGCGATGGCCACCGCCTCCTCGTCACGCAGGGGATCGGAGGCGGCAATCGCTTCGGCGAGATGAAGGGTGAGCTTTTCATCGGCGGTCATGGCATCAGATCCCTTCGCCGTCATTGACCCGCGCCACCTGCCCGCCGAGCCCCTTGACGAAGGCGTTGATGCGCGGATTGGTCGACTTGTAGAAGATGTGCTCCGGCGTGCCCTGATCGACGATCAGGCCGTTTTCGGTGAAGACGATATTATCGCTGATTTCTTCGGCAAAACGCATTTCGTGCGTGACGAGAATGCTGGTCATCCCATCATTGACGAGATCGCGGATGACGGCGAGCACTTCGCCCACGGTTTCCGGGTCGAGCGCGGAGGTGACCTCATCGAACAGCACCAGTTCCGGCCGCATGGCAAGCGCGCGCGCAATCGCCACGCGCTGCTGCTGGCCGCCGGAAAGCTGGCCGGGATAGGCATCGACCTTTTGGGAAAGACGCACTTTTTCCAGCAATTCGCGGGCATGGCGCTCGGCTTCCGCCTTCGGCGTGCCGAGAATCTTGATCGGCGCGATGGTGATGTTTTCCATCACCGTCAGATGCGGGAAGAGGTTGAACTGCTGGAACACGATGCCGATGCGCTTGCGCAGCGCAATGCGCTCAGCCTCGGTCTTCAGCTGGTCCACCCGCGTGCCACCAACGGTGATCTTGCCCGATTGCGGGATGAGCAGGCCGTTGATGCAGCGCAGGATGGTGGACTTGCCGGAGCCGGAAGGGCCGATGATGGAGACGGCGTCGCCCTTGTTCACCGTAAGGTCGATGCCCTTCAGGACCTGATTGTCACCAAAGGACAGGTGTATGCCTTCCAGTTCGACCAGAGCTTTTGCGGCGGTTTGTGGTGCGGGTGCGGACATGGCTTGTTCCAATCAGCGGGAAGCGAAGCGCCGCTCGAGGCGCTGCGTGAAACGGGAGACGGGATAGCAGAACAGGAAGAACGCCATCAGAACGGTGAGGTAGACCACGACGGTGAAATCGTTGCGCTGCACGGCGGTGCTGGCGTCTGTCGCGGCGTGCAGAAGTTCATGAACGCCGACCAGCGAGGCGAGCGCCGTACCCATGGTGATCGACGCGTAAAGGTTCATCCATGGCGGCAGCGAGCGCTTCACGCATTGTGGCAGGATGATCCAGCGCAGTGTCTGGTTGCGCGAAAAACCGAGGCCCTGCGCCGCTTCCCATTGTGCCGTCGGAATGGACTGGATGGCGCCGCGGGTGATTTCGGCGATATGGGCGCTGGCCGGAATGGCGAGACCGACGACGGCCTTGATCCAGTCCGGGAAGGGAATGTAGTTGCCGAAGGCGACGATCTCGAAGGGGAAGATGTAGGTCGCGGCAAAGATCAGCACCAGATGCGGGGCGTTGCGGAATATCTGCACATAGGTGAGCGCCGGCGCCCGCACGAGGCGGTAGGGCGCAAGCTCCATGATGCCGAGCAGGACGCCGATGAAGGTGCCGATGGCGATCGCAAGGATGCTGATCAGCACATTCATTGCAAAACCCTTGGCCAGATAGGGCAGCCATTGCAGCAGCACCTGACCGAGCGAGGGATCGAGGATCAGCCACAGAATGACTGATATCAGCACGCCGAGGAGCAGAATGGTGCCGAAGGGCGGCTTTTTTACCGCCTGTGTTGGAGAGACCACCGCACTCATTGACCGAACCCCGGGACTGCAAGACGCCGTTCAAGCCACAGACCGGCCCTTGCGACGATGAAATTGATGACGCTGAAGAAGATCAGGATGACGATCATCAGCTCGACCACATTGTCGCGCTGCGTCCAGATCAGGATCGAGGCATAGGTGATTTCACCCACCGCAATTGCCGAGCCGACCGTGGTGAGCTTCACCAGATTGACGAGGTTGTTGATGATGGAGGGCAGCGCCGTGCGGATGGCCAGCGGAAACTCCACATAACGTAAAATCTCGAAGGAGCTGAAACCGATTGCACGCGCCGCCTCGATGGTGGTGGCCGGCACCGCCTCGATACCGCCGCGCAACGCTTCCGCATGGAAAGCGGCAATGTGCAGGCCGGTGATGGCGACCACCCAGAAAAAGGGTGTCAGCGGATTGTTCTGCGCGCCGCCCAGCGCATTGGAAATCAGCATGTTGAGCACGAGGAAACCGCACATCAGCTGCACCAGCGTCGGCGTGTTGCGCGTCAGTTCCACATAGGCGCGCACGGGGCCGGCGAGCCAGACCTTGCCCGATGTCAGCATGGCCGCGAAAATGAAGCCGAAGACGAGGCTGAGCGGCAAAGTGACGGCGACGAGGATCAGCGTCATCTTCATGCCGTCGAGCCAGATCTGAACCTCATAACCGCTGTTCAGAAAATCATAGTTGAGGCCGAGATGCGCGGCCAGTTCTATGAAGCGCGCTGTAAATCCATCCTGCATCGGAAATCCATGCTGTTGTCGCGGGTGCGCCGCCCTGCAGGTGGCGCCAGAATGACCTGTCTTGCTTTAAAGCAGAAAAGAACGGCGGGCGAAACCGGCCGTTCCTGATGGTCATAGGAAATCACTCCGCCTGTTCGGCATTATCCTCACCCTGCGGTGAGGACAGGCAAGGAACGGAGAGACCCTGCGCCTGTCTTATTGCGCCGAAAGCTTCTTCTGCTGCTCTTCCATATAGCCGATGCTCGGCAGACGGTTGGCCTTGGCGAATTCGAGCATCTTGCCGGAGGCGTGCAGTTCCTTGACGATCTTGTCGAGAGCGGCCTGCGTGTCGCTTTCGCCCTTGCGCAGCCAGATCACGGAATCCGACGGGATGAGGTCGGTGGGGATGAGGATGCCATAATCCTTCCACTCATCGGCGCGGTCCTGAAGCATCAGGCTCAGCGTGCCGTTGACGTGAACGGAGACGTCGCAATTGCCGCCCTTGAGTGCAAGCAGCGATTCCGGCTGGCTCGGCAGCGCCTTTACCTGCGCGCCATATTGCTCGATCAGCGGCTGGGTGTAGTTCGAGCCTTGCGAAACGCAGGCGATCTTGCCCTTCAGGTCCGACCAGTCCTTGATGCCACTGTCCTTACGGCCGATGGCGGCGCCGCCCTGACGGTCGTAGGGGGTCGGTACGTAATCGAGCGTTTTGGCGCGCTCTTCCGTGTACTGCATATTGGCGATCAGAATATCGACCTTGCCCTGCTGCAGGAACTGCACGCGGTTGGGCGGGGTCACGGTTTCGGTGACCAGCTCGACACCGAGGCCGGCGGCCAGCGCCTTCGCGACGTCGATGTTGAGACCCTTCTGCTCCTGCGTCTTCGGATCGATAAAGCCGAAGGGCGCGCCGGAGAGGATGACACCGACGGTGAGCTTGCCGCGACCCTTGATGCGGTCGAGCGTTGCATCCGCGTGAGCGGCGGTGGCCATCGAAGCGATGAAAACGGTTCCGGCAATGAGTTTTGCGGCAAATTTGGAGAAAGAGAGGGCCATGGGTATTTCCTTTTGATTGTAGGTGGAAACTACATGAGGCACCCGCCAAGAGCGAGAATTGGCATTGCGTGAAAAATAGTATGAATAAAATCCGGTTCCAATAAATCTTTCAGGAAGAAAAATTATCCTAATAATTTGGAATCGTAGAATCCTGTTCTTTGTCCGCTTCCCCAGAGGGAGCGGGAGAGCAAATCTGGCGCAGCACACGGCCCGTGTTGCCTATGGAAAGCGAGCGATTGCCGTTTTCGCCTTCTCCCCGCCGGGGAGAAGGTCGCGGCAGCGGGATGAGGGGGCAAGCTCTCGGTTTATCGCTAACGTCGCCCCCTCATCTGACCCTTCGGGCCATCTTCTCCCCGGCGGGGAGAAGAAACCGGCCGCACGCTCTGTTCTTATCGTCCGGCGTTATAGGCCGCAATTGCCGCCATATTGACGATATCGCTGTCCTTCGCGCCCATCGAGGTGATCTGCACCGATTTGTCGAGGCCGACGAGAAGCGGGCCGATGACGGTCGCGCCGCCGAGTTCCTGCAGCATCTTGGTGGAGATGGAGGCGGAATGAATGGCGGGCATGACCAGTACATTGGCCGGGCCGGAAAGCCGGGCGAAGGGATATTGGCTCTGCATGCGGTGATGGTTCAGCGCCACATCGGCCGACATTTCGCCGTCGACCTCGAAATTGACGTTGCGCCTGTCGAGGATTTTCACCGCCTCACGCACCTTGTCGGAGCGTTCGCCGGTCGGCTGGCCGAAGGTGGAATAGGCGAGCATGGCAACGCGCGGTTCGTAACCGAAACGGCGGGCAAGGTGGGCTGCCTCTTCGGCGATATCGGCAAGATCTTCCGCATTCGGCATGTCGTGCACGGCGGTATCGGCCACGAAGACGGTGCGGTTGCGCGAGACGACCAGCGAAACGCCGATGACGCGATGGCCGGGCTTGGTGTTGATGCAGCGGCGGATATCCTCCAGCGCCGTGGAGTAGTTGCGGGTAACACCGGTGACCACGGCATCCGCATCGCCCATAGCCACCATGCAGGCGGCGAAATGGTTGCGGTCGTTGTGGACCAGACGCTGCACGTCGCGCAGCAGGAAACCGCCGCGCTGCAGACGCGCATAAAGATAATCGACATAGGCATCGACGCGGCTGGAAAGGCGGGCGTTGGTGATCTCGATATTGGCGCGATCGAGATCGATGCCCGCGCGTTCCGCATTGGCTTTGATGATATCATCACGGCCGAGCAGGATGGCGGTGCCGAGGCCCTGCGCGGTGAAGGAAATCGCCGCGCGCATAACCTGTTCTTCTTCGGCTTCCGCAAAAACGACCCGCTTCGGCGAGCGGCGCACCCGCTCGTAAAGGCGCTGCGTGGTGGAAGCCATCGGGTCGCGGCGGGCGGAAAGCTCGCGGGCATAGGCGTCGAGATCGGGCAGTTCGCGGCGGGCGACGCCGGTCTCGATGGCTGCTTTCGCCACGGCCACCGGAATGGCCGAGATCAGGCGCGGATCGAAGGGAACCGGAATGATATATTGCGATCCGAAGCGCGGGCGGTTGCCCTGATAGGCGGCGGCCACATCGTCAGGCACATCCTCGCGGGCAAGATCGGCGAGCGCCTGTGCCGCCGCGATCTTCATCGCGTCGTTGATCTGGCTGGCGCGAACATCGAGAGCACCGCGGAAGATATAGGGGAAGCCGAGAACGTTGTTGACCTGGTTCGGGTAGTCCGAACGCCCGGTCGCCATGATGGCGTCGTCGCGGATGCGCGACACTTCTTCCGGCGTAATTTCCGGGTCCGGATTGGCCATGGCGAAGATAATCGGCTTCGGCGCCATGGAGCGGATCATCTCTTCGCTGAAGGCTCCCTTCTGGGAGAGGCCGAACACCACATCAGCGCCCTTCATGGCTTCCGCCAGCGTGCGGTTGTTGGTTTTCACCGCGTGCGCGGATTTCCACTGGTTCATGCCTTCGGTACGGCCCTGATAGATCACGCCCTTGGTATCGCAGAGCGTGATGTTTTCAGGGTTGAACCCCATGGCCTTGATGAGGTCCATACAGGCGATTGCCGCGGCACCCGCACCGTTGCAGACGAGCTTCGTCGTCTTGAAGTCGCGGCCCGTCAGCTCGATGGCGTTGATGAGGCCGGCGGCGGCGATGATGGCGGTGCCGTGCTGGTCGTCATGGAAAACGGGAATGTCCATCAGCTCGCGCAGGCGGCTTTCGATGATGAAACATTCCGGCGCCTTGATGTCTTCCAGATTGATGCCGCCGAAGGAGGGGCCGAGGTAGCGCACGCAATTGATGAACTCATCGGCGTCTTCGGTATCGACCTCGAGATCGATGGAATCGACATCGGCGAACCGCTTGAAAAGGACCGACTTGCCTTCCATCACTGGCTTGGAGGCGAGCGCGCCGAGATTGCCGAGACCGAGGATGGCGGTGCCGTTGGAGATGACCGCAACCATGTTGCCACGCGTGGTATAGTCGTAAGCGGTCGCCGGATTTTCGGCGATGGCTTTCACCGGCACGGCCACGCCCGGCGAATAGGCGAGCGACAGGTCCCGCTGCGTCGCCATCGGTTTGGTCGGGGTAATTTCCAGTTTCCCCGGTCGGCCTTCCGCGTGGAAATCCAGGGCTTCCTGATCCGTAACCGATGTTCTGGTGCTGGCGGGTTTCGTCGTGTCGGACATGGGCTGAGCGTGCTTTCGTGTCGATAACAGTGTAAAAATATCCGCCGTTGTTATTGTATTTTTCGCGCCCCTGCCAAGCCTTGAATGTTGTTCAGTGCAGCAAATTTAAGCGTGATGAAATTTGCGGCCGATTCAATCGATTAATTCCCGTGCTTCGCATCAGAGGCTCGGACGATAGGCCTGGCGGGCCATGTTCACGAAGGCTTCGACATGCAGGGCGAGGGCGCCGCGCCTGACGACCAGCACACAATCGGACCATGCATCGGCGCTTTCCAGCGGCAAGCCGACAATGCCCCGTGCGGAGCGCACCGTAGTTTCCGGCAGGATGGAAATGCCCGCGCCGGCCTCCACGAGCGCAAGGATCGTATTGACGTTGGCGATGCGCATGCCGATTTCCGGCGCGCAGCCGGCATCCTCGAAAAGCGAAAGTGCGCTGCTGCTGAGGCCAAGGCCGATCTCGTCAACCGGCAGCAGCAGTTTTTCCCGCACGATATCGTTGACCGAAATCCGGGAGCGGCCGGCGAGTGCGTGACGTTCCGGCAGGGCGACGCAAAGCCTCGAGCGATCGAAGGGCATGGCCCGCAGGGTCTGCGGTAGCGAGGGGAGAGGAGCGCGGATGAAGGCGACGTCGGTCTTGCGTGTCGCCACCTGCTCGATCAGCTGTTCCATCGTCATGCCGGGCAGCAGTTCCAGCGTCACATCCCTGTGTTCATCGCCGTAACGGGTGATCAGCGCCGGAAGTTTGCGCTCGGCCATGACACTGGTGCCGTAACCGATGCGCAGCGTGCCGAGCTGGCCGCGCCTGATCTGCTGCGCCTTTTCCAGCGCGCCCTTGGTACGGGCGAGGATTTCTTCCGCCTCGATGAGCATAGACTGACCGGCCGGGGTGAGTTCGACACCGCGATTGATGCGGTGAAAGAGCTTGAAGCCCAGATTTTCCTCCAGTTGGCGGATACGCTGGGTCACGGCGGGCTGGGCGATGCCGAGCTGCAGGGCGGCGGCGCGAAAGTTTCGGGCCCTTGCGGCTTCCACGAATATTGTGAGTTGGCGAATATCCATCGGCGGACAGGTCTTTGTGTTGAGGGGCTTGATGTGGTATAAGTACAGCTTATCAAAATTGCCCATCTTGCGCATTGTCATCTTGTCGCAGGCGACGTTATACCGCAGCCAGTGTTCCGGTCGTCTTTGCCGCTTGTGCGGGGTTTGGCGATGCGGACCGGGGAGGATTTGTTCAAGCACCTTGTCCGCCGTCCATGGGGCCGGCGGTTACCTGCAGTGAATGGGTCAAAATGACAGTCACGACGGAAGTCTTCCCCACCATTGTTCCCCGTTCAGCCGCGCCGCCTCTGGCGCAACTTCGTCTGGCCGCAGTGGCGGCGGACTGTCCGGGTTTTGCCGGACACTGAACGATCATTGGGCTTCAGCCTTCTAGGCGGCTCTTCCAAACGGACATTCTTTCATGGGTAATCCAGCAACTTCATTATCGTTCCCAGCCAGATTATGGCTGTTGGTACTCGGTGCGGTCATCGTTGCCGCAGGCCTGTTTTTCGCCATTGGCGGCGGCCAGCTCGTGGCCCTCGGTGGCAGCCTTTATTTCATCGCGGCGGGTATCGCGCTGATCGTTTCCGGCCTGCTCATCCTGCTGCGCAAGCCTGCCGGCGCGCTTCTCTTCGGCCTCGTCTTCGTTCTCACCGGCGTCTGGGCGGTGTGGGAAGCCGGGTTGCACTTCTGGCCGCTCATTTCCCGTCTTCTGGCGATGGGTGTCGGCGCCACGGTCGTTGCGCTCTCCTATCCGCTCTTGCGCCGCGCGGCCGGCAAGGCCCCGGCATATGGCTCTTCTTTCGCTATCGCCGCCATTCTCGCCATCGCTTCCGGTGCCGGTTTTGCCGGCATGTTCGTGCCGCATCCGACCGTCGCCTTCAATGGCGAGGCGGCCGCGCTGACGCCGGTAACCCCGGAAACGGAGCAGAAGAACTGGGAGCATTACGGCAATACATCCGGCGGCAGCCGCTTTGTCGCGCTTGACGAGATCACCCGTGACAATGTCAGGAACCTTGAAGTCGCCTGGACCTATCACACCGGCGACACCCCCATCAGCCCCGGCGCGAATGGTGCGGAAGATCAGGAAACGCCGCTGCAGGTTGGCGACACCGTTTTCCTTTGCACGCCGCACAACAATGTCATCGCCCTCGATGCCGATACCGGCGCCGAGAAGTGGAAGACGGAAATCAACGCGAAATCCTCCGTCTGGATGCGTTGCCGCGGCCTTGCCTATTTCGATGCGAAGGCGCCGCTGAAGCAGCCGACCGCACCCGGCGCAACACCTGTCACGCCGGCGGTGGTGGCTGAGGGCGCGCTTTGCCAGCGCCGCATTCTGATGAACACCATCAATGCCGAATTGATCGCGCTCGATGCAGACACTGGCGCGTTTTGCCCGGATTTCGGCACCAATGGCCGCGTCGATCTGAAGATCGGCCTCGGAAACGCGCCGGACCCGCAATATGTTCTGACCTCGGCTCCCACTCTTGCCGGCACCACCGTCGTTGTCGGCGGCCGTATCGCCGACAACGTGCAGGTGGACATGCCCGGTGGCGTGATGCGCGGTTTCGATGTGGTGACCGGCGCGCTCCGTTGGGCCTTCGATCCCGGCAACCCGGAGATCACCGGACTGCCGCCCGAAGGGCAGACCTACACACGCTCCACACCCAACGTCTGGGCATCCATGTCCTACGATCCGGAGCTGAACACCGTCTTCATGCCGGTCGGCAGCCCTTCGGTGGATTTGTACGGCGCGACGCGCACGCCGCTCGACCATAAATATGGTGCTTCGATGCTGGCGCTCGATGCCACCACCGGTCGGGAAAAGTGGGTCTATCAGACGGTTCATAACGACCTCTGGGATTTCGACGTGCCGATGCAGCCAAGCTTCATCGATTTCCCGAAAGCGGATGGAACGACTGTTCCGGCACTGGTTTTCGGCACCAAGGCGGCGCAGATCTATGTCCTCGACCGGGCGACCGGCCAGCCGCTGACCAAGGTGGAAGAGGTTCCCGTCAAGCCTGCCAATATTCCGAACGAGCCTTATTCTCCAACACAGCCGCGCTCGGTCGGCATGCCTGAGATCGGCGCGCAGACCCTGACGGAAGCGGACATGTGGGGTGCTACCCCATTTGACCAGCTTCTTTGCCGTATCGCCTTCAAGGGCATGCGCTACGAAGGGCTTTATACGGCGCCGGGTACGGACCTCTCCCTGTCATTCCCGGGCTCGCTCGGCGGCATGAACTGGGGCGGGCTTTCGACGGACCCGACGACGAACACCATTTTCGTCAATGACATGCGTCTCGGCCTCTGGATTCAGATGAAGGAAGCCGCGCCCAGCAAGGCGACGGCAAGCGGCGGCGAAAGCGTCAATACCGGCATGGGCCTCGTGCCGATGAAGGGCACGCCCTATGCCGTCGACAAGAACCGTTTCCTTTCGGCTCTCGGCATTCCCTGCCAGGCTCCGCCCTATGGCACGATGACGGCCATCGACATGAATACCCAGAAAATCAAGTGGCAGGTGCCTGTTGGCACCGTTGAGGATACGGGTCCGCTCGGCATCAAGATGGGCCTGCCCATCCCGATCGGTATGCCGACGCTCGGCGGCACGCTTGCCACGCAGGGCGGTCTCGTCTTCATCGCCGGCACGCAGGATTATTATCTGCGCGCCTTCGATACGGCGACCGGCAGGGAAGTCTGGAAGGCCCGCCTTCCTGTCGGAAGCCAGGGTGGCCCGATGAGCTACAAGTCTCCGAAGACAGGCAAGCAATATGTGGTCATCTCGGCCGGCGGTGCACGCCAGTCGCCTGATCGCGGCGACTATGTGATCGCCTATGCGCTGCCGGATTGATCTGGACGGTTCATCGTTTTGAAAAGGAGCCCCGGGGCATGGTCCCGGGGCTTTTTCTTTGCCTTTGGTCGGTTTGAGCGGCCATTCCGTGCGGAACCTCGCATTCCCTCTTGCGTTAGGAAAACGGGCCTGCCGGCAAATGCCCCCACCGTTCACCAAGCTTTCACAAGGCGAATTTATGAGCTTGCGCTTATCCGCCCGTGAACCGATGATGGCGGTATTTCGAAATATGTATATTGTCCGGCGCGCCGGGAAATTTTTAGAGTTGGAAAGGTTTTGTTGTGCAGGAACACTCTCGAAAGATCACGCCGGTTCTTCTTGCC